>CALVRY010000040.1 GCA_944358755.1 uncultured Bacilli bacterium | reverse complement strand
TTGCAAAATTTTTAACGATTTTTAAAACAAGGTTTTGAATTTAGAAAACTCAGTTTGTAAAATATTTTTAAGGAGATATTTTTTTCTATGGAAAATGTATATATAGGTGTTGATGTTGGCGGAATGTCAATTAAAGCTGGATTGGTCACAGAAAATGGCGAAATAATTTATAAAAATAGTAAAAAGACCAATAGTGTAATTGGTGGAGCTGAAGCTTTGCTTAAAGACACAAAAGATTTAATGATTGAAATGATTGATTATGCTAAAAATCATGAATTAAAACCATTAGCAATTGCTTTCGGAATCCCAGGTGTCGTTAATACAACAAAAGGTGAAATTGCATATGCTTGCAACCTTCACGTTGAAGACGTTCCATTAAAAGATTATTTAAAGGATTTAGGACTTCCTATCTTTTTATCAAATGATGCAAACGTTGCTGCTCTTGCTGAAGTTAGATTTGGTGCAGCAAAAGGATATAAAGATGCTATTTTATTAACTTTAGGCACTGGAATCGGTGGTGGAGTTGTCATTGATAATAAACTTTTTGAAGGTATTGATGGAAAAGGTACCGAACTTGGTCACTCAGTAATTGTTGTCGACGGACATGAATGTGGATGTGGCAGAAGAGGTTGTTTTGAAGCTTATGCTAGCGCAAGTGCGTTACTTGAATTAACAAAGAAAGAAATGATCAACAATAAAAACTCAATCATGTGGGATTATTGCTCACATAATTTAGAAAATGTAAGTGGTCTCACAAGTTTTGAATGTGCTAAAAAAGGCGATGAAACTGCAATTAAAGTTATTGATACTTATGTTAAGTATTTAAGTGAAGGCATTTTAAACTTCTGCAATATCTTTAGACCTCAAGTTATTTTAATTGGTGGAGGAATTTCAAACCAAGGCGATTATTTAATTGATAAAATTAAAGCTTATTGTGAAAAGGCGCATTATGGATATAGCCATACACCAAAAGTAGAAATCAAAACAGCTACGTTAAAAAATGATGCTGGAATCATTGGTTGTGCTTGCCTTGCAATGGATTATTTAGGTAAATAATTAAAAAAAGCATATATTTATTAAAAAATCCTAGAAATATTTAAAAAAGTAGTACTTTTTGTCAAATTCCTTGGGAAATTTTGCTAAAAATACTACTTTTTGTTTATTTTATTTTTAGTAGATTAATTGGGTAAATATCAATAAAATATTAAGGGCGACCTTTTTATATATTTTAATTTTTTAGTTGAGGGTGATTATGGACAAGAAGATGAAATTTATCTTTGTTACAGGTGGTGTTGTTTCTAGTTTAGGAAAAGGAATTAGTGCCGCTTGTATCGGAAGACTTTTAAAAAGAAGAGGTTTAAATATTTTTTCAATGAAATTGGATCCTTATTTGAATATTGATCCAGGTACAATGTCGCCATATCAACACGGAGAAGTTTTTGTAACAAAAGATGGTGCAGAAACCGATCTTGATTTAGGTCATTATGAAAGAATTATTAACACCTCTTTAACCAAAGAAAGTAGTGTTACTAGTGGTAAGGTTTATAGCACTGTTTTAGAGAAAGAAAGAAAAGGAGCTTTTTTAGGAGCTACAATTCAAATTATCCCTCACATTACTAACGAAATTAAAAATAGATTATATGAAGCTTTCAATGCAAAAAGCGATACTGATGTCTGTATTGTTGAAATCGGCGGAACTGTTGGCGACATTGAATCTCAGCCTTTTTTAGAAGCTATTCGTCAATTAAGAAGAGAACTTGGTTATGAAAATACCTTTTTTGTTCACAATACTTTAGTTCCTTATTTAAAAACTACTGGTGAAATTAAAACCAAACCAACTCAACACAGTGTTAAAGAATTAACAGGTTTAGGAATACAACCAGATGCATTACTTTTAAGATGTGAAATCAATATCGATATTGAATCTAAGAGAAAAGTCGCATTGTTCTGCAATTTAAGCGATGAAGCAGTTATTTCTGTAAAAGACGTTCCAATTATTTATGAAGTCGCTTTAAATTTACAAAAGCAACATTTAGATGACTTAATTGTTAATCATATGAGATTAAAATGTTCTGATTACGCAGATATGGCTGATTGGATCAAATTAATTGAGAAAATTAAACGATTAAAAAAGCCTGTGAAAGTTGCTTTGGTTGGTAAATATGTATCTTTGCATGATGCATATATCTCTGTAGTTGAATCATTGAAATATGCTGGTTATGCAACTGATAGAAAAATTGACATCGAATGGATAAACAGCGACAATTTAACTTCAGAAAATGTCGCTGAATATTTAAGTAATGTCCAAGGCGTAATTGTTCCAGGTGGTTTCGGAAAAAGAGGAACTGAAGGGAAAATTTGTGCAATTAGATACGCAAGAGAGCACAACATTCCATATTTAGGTCTTTGCTTGGGTATGCAACTTAGTTTAATTGAATACGCAAGAGACGTTTTAAAGTTAGAAGATGCAAATTCTACAGAATTTGATGAAAACTGTAAAAATAACATTATTGATTACCTACCCGATCAATATAAAGGAATTAAACTTGGTGGCACAATGAGACTTGGTGAATATGAATGTAAACTTGAAAAAGGCACTAAAACATATGAACTTTATGGTCAAGAATTAATTAAAGAACGTCATAGACATAGATATGAATTTAATAATAAATATAAAGAAATATTTAGCGATGGAAATTTAGTTTTTAGTGGTGTTAATCCACAAACTAATCTATGTGAAATTATTGAGTTGAAGAATCATCCTTTCTTTATTGCGTGTCAATTCCATCCAGAATTTTTATCTAGACCATTAAAAGCACATCCATTATTTTTAGGATTTATTAAAGCGGCGATTAAGTTAAAAAAAGAAGATGAATAAGAACTATAAAGAAAATTTAAAAAATAGATCAAAAGACAAAAAAACTGAAGAATATCAATCAAAAAAGGAATTAGATATTAAGCAATACACGATAAAAAGAGAGTGTGAACTTTTAACGTACTTGATTGATGAACTTAAATTTTCGCGTAATAACGCCAAAAATTTGTTATCTCATCATTTGATTGCGATTGATGGTGCACCTGTAAGTCAGTTTAATTTTATGCTTTCAAAAGGCGACACATTAATTATTTCAAAGAGACCAATTAGAAAGAAAGTTAGAAAAGATTTACCAATTATTTATGAAGATAACGACATTATTGCGATTAACAAACCTTATGGATTATTAAGCGTTGCTAGTGATAAAGAAAAATCTTCTACAGCTTATAGAATGGTCATGGATTACATGCAAGCAAAAGACAAACATTCTCGTATATTTGTAGTTCATAGAATAGATAAAGAAACTAGTGGTGTTTTAATCTTTGCAAAAAACGAAAAAATTAAAGAAGAATTACAAAACAATTGGAATGAATTAGTATCTAAAAGAGGATATTACGCAATAGTCGAAGGAATAATGGAAGAAAAAGAAAAGCGTATAGTAAATTACTTGAGAATGAACGCTTTAAATTTAATGTATATCACTAACTCAAAAGACAAAAAGGCTCAAAGATGTATAACACAATATAAAGTCATTAAAGAAAATGACAAATATTCATTGTTAGATGTAGATATTTTTACTGGTAGAAAAAATCAAATTAGAGTAACTTTAGGTGGTCTTGGACATTTTATTTTAGGTGATGATAAATATGGTGAACCAGAAAATCCAATTAATAGACTTTGTTTACACGCTTATGAACTTGATATCAAAAATCCTATATCCGGAAAAGTTTATAAATTAGTGGCAAAAATGCCAAATGAATTTAACGATTTGATGAAAAAGACTAGGTAAATTTTCGATTTTTTCCGAGAAAAATTAAAAAAGTCTGGTAATTTTAAATATTCTTAGGAAATTTTTAAAATATTGGGGTTTTGTAAGGTTTTTGACGAAAATAATTTAAAATAATTCTAAAAAATATATTAAAAAAATGAATTTTATTTTATAATAGAAACATGTTTAAGCAAGCTTTACAAAAGTTGGTAGAAGCTGCAATAAGCGTCGTACCTATTGCGTTAATTGTTGTGATTATTTTTGGTTTGCAATTTTCTGATTTAATGCCATCAGAAACAATTTCGACAAACATGTTAATCATCTTTTTAATATGTTTAATTTTCTTAATTTTAGGCATGGCACTCTTTTCTTTTGGAAGCGATATTTCAATGAGCAAAGTTGGGCAATATATAGGTGCCAATTTAACAAAAAAACAAGCGATTGTTTTTATGGTTGTTATAGCTTTTTTCTTAGGATTAATGATTACAATCGCTGAACCTGACTTAACTGTTTTGAGCGATTTATTACAAGATGTAGTTAATCCATGGGTTTTGAAAATTTGTATTGGTATTGGGGTTGGAATTTTTCTTGTGGTTGGTTTATTAAGAATTATATTCCAACAAAATTTAAAAATTTGGCTTATATTCTTCTATTTTATCGTTTTTGCTTTAGGATGTTTGTTAGATGGAAAAAGTGGCGAGAGCATTATTTCAATAGCTTTTGATTCAGGCGGAGTTACAACCGGGCCTGTCACTGTACCGTTTTTATTAACTTTCGGTGCTGGTGTTGCTTCTGTTAGAGGCGGTAAAAATTCATCGAGCGATTCTTTCGGCGTTACAGGAATTTGCTCCATCGGTCCTTTAATCACAACAATGATTCTTTTACTTATTGTTAATTCAACTACAGATCTTTCTTCATTAAAAAATAGTATTAGTTTAGATACTCCTTTTGTTGAAGTACTTTCTCACACATGTTTAGAAGTTTTAATTGCAATTTTACCTTTATTTGTATTTTTCCAAGTTTATCAATTTATATTCATTAAATTACCTAAAAAAGAACTTTTAAAAATTGATTTAGGTTTTATTTACACTTATTTTGGCTTATCAATATTTTTAATTGCAGCAAAATTTGGACTCATACCTGTTGGTTATTCGTTGGGAAATAATTTGGGTAATCCTGATTTTGGTGGTCAATATAATTATTTACTTATAATTTTAGCGGTAGTTATTGGATGTGCGGTTGTTTTAGTTGAACCTGGTGTCCATATTTTGAATCAACAAGTTGAAGAAGTAAGCGGCGGAACAATTTCTAAGACAAAAATGTTAATTACTTTGTGCCTAGGTGTTGCTGGGGCTATAGTTTTAGAAGTAATTCGTGAATTATATGGTAATTTTTCGATTATTTATTACTATGTACCACTTTATTTATTAAGTATTTCTTTATCTTTTGCGGTTCCTGATATTTATACTGCTATTGCCTTTGACTCTGGCGGAGTTGCTAGTGGAACTATGTCTTCCTGCTTTGTTTTACCTTTTATTATGGGTATTGCTTCTGTCGGAGGAGAAAATAGCGGATTTGGTGTAATTGGTTTAATTAGTGCGATGCCAGTTATTTGTATTCAAGCCTTAGGTTTACAATCAACTATTAAATTTAAATTAAGATACAAACTTGTTCAAAAACAAGTTCGTGAAACCAACGATGCACAAATTATTCACATGTAGGTGGTCTTATGTTTTTTAAGAAGAAAAAAGAAATCCAGCAAAGAAAAGAAGGTAGCGCTAACTACGATAAAGACTTCGAAGTAACTAAACTTAAAGTTATGGTTATCATTGTTGATCGTGGTCAAGGTGAATATTTTACTCGTATTTTTGAAAAAAAAGGAGTAAGCGCCTCTTTTAATATTTATGGAACAGGAACCGCCACTAAAGAAATTTATGATATTTTAGGTATTGGTGAAACTAAAAAAGACATTGTTTTATCTTTAGTTAAAATCACTGATTTAGATAATTTAAAAAAGATAGTTGAAGATCGTTTTTCGTTAAACAAAAAATATAAAGGAATAAGTTTCTGCATGGATATTGATTCAGTTGCAGGGGTTTTGGTTTATAAATATTTAGCTAATGTAAGGGAAAGTAAAAGGAGAGATAACGATGGAAGTAAGTCAAAAAAATTATGAATTAATTATTGTTATCGTTAATCAAGGTTACACTGGAGTTGTAATGGACGCAGCTAAAGAACGTGGTGCAAGAGGGGGCACAACTTTTGTTGCTCACGGAACTGGAAACAAAGAACTTGGCACTTTTTTTGGAATCGTTATCCAACCAGAAAAAGAAATTGTTTTTATTCTTGTCGATGAAAAAATTAAAGATAAGGTCATGTTAAATATTTATAAACAAGCTGGACTTGAAACAAAAGGAAGTGGTATTGCTTTTTCGATAAAAGTTAGTGATGTAATTGGTTTAACGCCTTTTGAAAAGCATGATAATGAAAAGAGCGAAAACGATGGAACGAGTGAAGAAATCAACCAATAAAATTGGTTGGAAAATGTGGTTAATAATTATCTTAATTGGCCTTGCGGGACAATTTGCATGGTCAATTGAGAACATGTATTTAAATACTTATATTGCTTATTTAAATTTTTCCGCGCCTGAAGCTGAAAAATTTGATTATAACACCTTAATTGCGGTTACAACTGCTTTAAGTGCAATTACCGCGACACTTACTACACTTTTTATGGGCGGATTAAGTGATAAATTAAGAAAAAGAAAAATATTTATCTCGATTGGCTACATTTTATGGGGCATTTCAACAGCATCTTTTGGCTTATTAAATGTTACTGGTGCGGTTGAATTAGTGCCTATTCAAATGAGTGCCGTAACCGCCGCAATTTTAGTTATTGTAATTGACTGCATAATGACGTTTTTTGGATCAACCGGTAACGATGCGGCGTTTAATTCTTATGTAACTAAAAATATTGATGATAAAAATAGAGCAAAAGTTGAAGGAGTTTTGGGTGTTCTTCCTCTTGCTGCAATGCTAATTATTTTTGTTGGATTAAACGGACTTACAACTGATGCAAATGGCAATAGATGGGATTTATTTTTCTATATAGTAGGCGCGATTGTCCTTGTTGTTGGAATTATCTCGATATTTTTATTACCTAAAGAAAAGAACGAAGAAAAGAAAAAAGAGCCATATTTTTCGCTTTTAATTGAAGGCTTTAAACCTAAAGTTATTAAAGAAAATAAACTTTTATATATCATTTTAATAACTTATTTTATTTTTAATGTTTCTGTTCAAGTTTATTTTCCTTATTTAATGATTTATGTTGAGAAAACTTGTAATATCTCAAATACAGGCGATTCATTCTTAACTCCATTTGCTATTGTTATGGCAATTGCCTTACTTGTTGGATCGGTTTTGAGTGTATTAATTGGTTTTAGAGCAGATAAAAAAGGTAAAACAAAAATGCTTTTGCCAACTCTTTTTATTACAGCACTCGGCTTATTTATGATGTTTTTCTGTCCATTCATCGAAAATGAAGTTGGAAGAATAATTTATACCGCGATAAGTGGACTTATAATGATTTTAGGCTATGTAAGTTTTCCTGCGATTATCAATTCTTTAATTAGAACCTATATTCCTAAAGGAAAAGAAGGAATTTTCATGGGAATCAGAATGATTTTTGTGGTCGCTCTGCCTATGTGCATAGGTCCATTTATTGGAAGTGCGTTAAATAATGCTTATGGTGAAATTTATCAAGATCAATTTGGTGTTAATAATCCGTTACCTTCAAATTATGGCTATTTAGTCGCATTAATTATTCTTTTATTAACTTTAATTCCTCTATATTTCGTTTTTAAAAATACTAAAAAAGTTGATATTAATAACGGACACTTAATAAAAGATTTAGAACAAAATAAAGAAAAGATTACAAGAAAAGAAACAGACATTCCTTTTAAAGAATATCCTCGCCCAAATCTTAAAAGAAAATCTTTTATTAATTTAAATGGTGAGTGGAATTTAAAAATTCTGAATGAAAATGAATTAGTTTATGATGGAAAAGTGCTTGTGCCTTATCCAGTAGAAGCGCCCTTTTCAGGTGTAAATAAACTCATTTCTCCTCAAAATACATTAATTTATGAAAGAAAATTGAAAATTACTAATTTTTCGAAAGATAAACGATATATTTTGCATCTTGATGGCACCGACCAAGTTTTTGATCTTTTAATAAATGGGAATTTTGTAACTTATCATGAATCTGGGTATACAAAAGCTACAGTTGATATTACTTCTTTTGTAAAAGAAGAAAATGATGTGACTATTAAAGTAAAGGATTTTACTGATTCTTCATATTTTTCAAGAGGAAAGCAAACTTTAAATCCACAAACTTGTTATTATTCATCAAGTAGTGGAATTTATAAAAATGTTTGGTTAGAAGAAGTGCCTTTAGATTACATTAAATATGTTAAATTTAATGTTTATTATGATGAGAAAAAAGTTGGCGTTTTTATTAGAACAAAAAGTAGAGAAATCAAAGAAGCGAAAGTTTTTATAGAAGGTAAAGAATATTTAATTAAAACTAATAAAGAAGATTTTATCGTTTTAGAAAATCCTGTTTCTTGGACATATAAAAATCCTTATTTATATAATGTAAAAATTTCATATTTAGAAGATGAAATAGAAAGCTATTTTGGCTTTAGAAAAATTGAAATTAAAGAAAAAGATGGCGTTTCTGCAGTGTTTTTGAACAACAATAAAGTAATTATTAATGGTGTTTTAGACCAAGGATACTACTATCCAAATTCATTAACCCCTTCTTCTTATAAAGATTATGAAAACGATATTTTAAATATTAAAAATCTTGGTTTTAATACAATTAGAGTTCATGTAAAAGTTGAAATGGATTATTTCTATTATTTATGTGATAAATACGGAATGCTTGTTGTTCAAGATATTCCAAATGGCGGATATAAATATAATTTCTTCTCGGTAGTTTTACCTAGAATTTTTCCTTTCTTAAATAATTCTAAATTTATGAGCGAAAAAGGAAGCGGAAGAAAAGATGAGAAAAGTAAAAAGATGTTTTTATATGAATTAAAAGAAGTAATTTCTAGTTTATATAACCACCCTTCAATTATCTGTTACACACTTTTTAATGAAGGTTGGGGCGAATTTGAACCTGATAAAGTTTATGATCTTGCAAAAAGTTATGACAAATTTAAAATTTATGACACAACAAGTGGATGGTATTTAAATAAAAAGAGAGATTTATATTCAATTCACGCCTACATCTTGTCTAAATCAAAAAGAAAAGATAAAAAAGAGAATAAACCTTATATTTTAAGTGAGTGTGGTGGAATAAATTTAAAGTTAAAAGACCACGCTTTATTTAAAGGACAATTCACTCAATCTCCAGCTTTTTCTAAAGATGATTTAACAAAAAAATACGGGAATTTTTACAAAAATGCTATAAATTTAGTCAAAAATAATCAACTTTTTGGAATTATTTACACTCAATTAAATGATTGCGAAAAAGAATATAATGGACTTTATACCTTTGATAGAGAGGTATTGAAAATTGATGAAGATATCATCAAAGGATTTAATCGAGAAATTGAAAATTTGAATTAATCTTTGATCAATTCTTTATAAACTTTATTTTTATTAATGC
>CALVRY010000039.1 GCA_944358755.1 uncultured Bacilli bacterium | reverse complement strand
CTAATAATGAAAATATATTTGATGTAATTGAAAGCAATATGTTTTCTGTTTTGGTTTCTAAAGATAAACGACTTAATTATAATTTGTTAGTTAAAATTAAAGATTATATCGATACGAGCGGTGAAAATCACGTTAATAAAGAGGAAATTATCGATTTTCTTGATCAATACGCACAAACTTATATTAATTTAACTTTTAATGATGAAGAAGACAAACCAATATTAGCTCAAAATCTTTCAGATAAAATAAGAATAAAATTACGCCAATTTATTAAATGTGGATGGTTAAGCGAAGACAACGATAATGACTTTAACCATTATATCTCTTTGACAGATTCGGCTTTAGAAATTTTAAAAAGCCTGCAAAACATCATTAAAAAAGAAGAAAATACTATTGAATACACTGGATTTACTTACAATATTTATACCATTGTTAAGAACTTTACAATTGATCGTGCAACCGAACTTATTGAGCAAATTAATTTAGCAAGAGATAATTTGAGCAATTCTTTGCAAGGTTTGAACACACGAATTAAAAAATTTCTTAAAAAATTGTTAGAGAAAAAAGATATAAGCGCAGATGAAATTTTATTTGAACTCACGAACAATTATGGTTCAAAAGTAGCATTTACTGTTTTTGATAATTTAAAAAGTAAGGACAACCCTAATAAATACTCCAGTGAAATTATTTCTGGTTTATCAAGACTTCTTGATGATGGAGAAGGAGGAGTCCTTAATAACTTAATTCTTAATTACATTGCGACAAAGAAACTTGAGAATAATCCTGATGGAGTTGAAATCGCTCGAGCTTTTTTTGAAGATTCAATTAATAAAACAATTAATTTCTACTTAAACATCGAAAATGTTATCTCTTTTATTGACCGTAGCAATTCTAAATATCTCGCGAATACCAAAAATATTCTGAATTTTATTTTAAATGATGCACGAGATGTTGAAGGCGAAATTAATAACTCTTTAAAACTTATAAAGCAAATTGAAAATCCGAAAGATAATGATACAATTTTTACTTTTGAAAATTTATCGTATATTTCACCGGTTGATGAAGAGTCTCTTTATAGACCAAGAAATTATAAAAATGTAAAAGTTCAAAGTGCATTTGTTGAAGAAAGACTCAGTGAACAAGAAATTCAAAATATTCGAGACACAATTAAAATCAACGATGAATATTCTAGAAAAAATATCAATAAATTTATTATGGATCTTTTAAATGATCAAGTTGTAAATCAAAACCGAACATATTTTAAAGTTAATGAATTTAAAGAATTAAATGAGAGAAACATTATAAAGTTCTTTTTAGCTTTTGCTTATAGCGAAAGTAAAGATGTTGGCTATCTTGTTGAATTAGATGGATCAAGTTTTGATATTAATGGTCATAAAATTGATAATTTAGTTTTTAGGGGTAAATAATATGGCACTAGGCACAAACGAATTAGAAGAATTTAGCAAGAATTATTCTGAATTACGTGATAAAGATAAAGAGATTTTTAGTCGTTTAATAAATAAACTGCTCTCAAAAACATTTATTGTTTGTTCTTTAAAAGAAGATTATAACGATTATTACGATTGTTTAAGACTTTTTCAGACAATTGATCTCTATTTTAATTTTATTGATTATGATCTTTTTAAAGATGAAATGCTTAAGATTATTTACATCAAAACCTCTAAAGATCGTAATCGTGTTCATTTAAATAAACTTGATACGATTTTGTGCTTAATATTTAGGTTAACCTATTTTAAAAAGATTAAGGAAGTTGACTTAACTAACGAAGTTTATATTAGTATCAGTGAAATCTTCGATGAATTAAATAAAACACAAATTTATGCAACACCAAAAACATTGAGTGAGATTGAAAGGTCATTACTTTGTTTAAGAAGAAATAAAATTGTTGATTTTAACTCAAAAATTAGTTCAGAATCAGAAATTAAGATTTTACCAACAGTTCAAGTTGTAATTAATGTAGCAAATATGGACGACTTAAATAGTCAAATTAAAGGTTATGCTAATGATAGTGAAGGAGAAGAAAGCAATGAAGACCCTGACGAAAATCAAATTGATTAATTGGCATATTTTTCAAAACGAAACTATCTTGATTAAAGGCAACACTTTAATTTTTGGTGAAAATGGATGTGGAAAATCAACTTTAATTGATGCCATTCATTATGTAATTGATGGTGGGCACAACGTCAAATTTAATTCTGCAGCTAATGCAAATAACAAAAATAAAAGAACTGTTGAAAGTTACATGAGACTTAAGACGGGCATTGAAGGCAAAGAATACATTCGAAATGGTGGTGTAATTTCTCATATTGCGCTTGAATTTTATGACACTTTATCTAAGGAAAGCAGCGTAATTGGTGTTTGTTTAGAACTTGTAAAAGGCAATAAAACCGCCGTCGAAAGATTTTACCAACTTTTAAGAACCAAAATTGATGATTCATTATATTTGAACAAAGATGAAAGCAATAATTTAAAAGTTAATAATTTTGCTGATTTTTCAAAAATAGTTAATGATAAAAATATTAAAATAAATATTTTTGACGGAAGTAAAAGAGATAATTGTGCTCGAATCCATCGTGCTTTAAGCCTTTATAATGATTCATCTTCGACATATTCTGAACTTTTAAATAAAGCTATTTCTTTTAAACCGATTGATAATGTTAACGAGTTTGTTTATTCTTATTTAATGCCTGAAAAAGACATTGATTTAAATAATCTTATCGCTAGTATTCGTTCCTACCGAGAGATTAAGAAACTTGTTGAGTTAGAAGAAGAAAAAAAGGAAATTCTTGATAAGATTATCGTTAAAGGTGATGAATACGAACAATTAAAAGATAAGAAAATATGCTACAATCTCGTTTTAGCTCAAAGAAAGAAAGTTTTTGCTGAAAAAAGATATAAAGAAAAGAAGCAGGAACTTAATATTTTAAGTTCAGAAATTGAAAATCTAAGTAAGATAATAGAGCTTGAAAACAATGAAAAGACAAATTTAATAAAAACTAGAACAGCTTACGAAAATGATAATTTAAACACCCATTATAGAAACTTGCTTGATCAAAGAGAACGCACTAAAATTGAACTTAAAAATTTAGAAAATAAGCTTAATATTTTTAATGCTAAACTGAATGCAGATTTACAAATAATTAAGTATTTTGGAATTGATATTAATTTGAATAAATTTAAAAATAGTGGGGATTTGCAGGGTTATTTAGTTGAAATAGCTAATTACAAGCAAATTTTGAAAGAAGATTTGGAACCTAGTTTAAAAGAAAGAAAGCTTGAACTAGATAGAATTTTTCAAGATGAAACTTCGCGAAAAAATGAACTTTTGAAAACCAAAGAAAACTTAGAAAATTACCAAACCGATTATAAAAAAGATATTGGTATCGACATAAATTCTTTTGTTGATTTAGTAAAAAATAAATTCCACGAAGAATATAGAAAAGATATCGAAATCGGTCCTTTATGTAGTTACATCGAAATTAAAAATGAGTACGAAAACAAGAGAAATTTATTAGAACAATTTTTAGCCAATCGTCGTTTTGATATTATTGTAAATGGCAGATATTTTAACTTTGTAAGCAAAATTTATAACGAAAATAAAGACAAATTTGAGTCGCTTTCTTTGATTGATTTGAATAAATATCCTGATGAAGTCGAAGTGAAAGAAAATTCTTTATATAACTATTTTGAATTTAACTCTGTTGACGCTGAAAAATATTGTAAACTTATTCTTGGTAACGCCTTTGAAAAGGAAAATTTCCAAGCTTTTTCGTTTGAAAATGAAGAAATTACTAATGATGGCTTTGCTTATTTAAAAAATAAGCTTATTCAAAGAGCAAAGAAAACTGTTAAATTGCCTTATATTGGTGTGAACAGTTTTAAAGAAAGACTTCAAAAATGTTTAAGTGATATTGAGATAGTAAATGAAAGAATTAACAATATCCGCAGTAATTTAAATGAAATTAAGGAAAAACTAGACTTAATATCAAAAAGCAATATTGATTATTTAAGTCTTGATGGTGTATTTGTATATCCTGAATTTTCAAAAAAGAGTGAATCATTAAAGGAACTTGAAAAAGAAATTGAATCCTTGTTAAAGGAAAATCAAGATTTAGCAACACTTGCGAATAAAATAAAAGAATGTGACGAAAAAATCGCAGAAAAAGATCGATTAATTGTTAAATTGAATGATGAAAATTCGTCGAAAAAAGCGAAAAAAGAAGGAGTTTTAATCTTAATTGATGAGTTAACAAAACAAACTGATGAAGCTAACTTAGAACTTGACGAAATTAATGAAAATCCACGAATTGATCTAATTAGAGTTGCTTATTTTGTCCCATTTAGTAATTTATCAAATGAATTAATTTTAAAAGAATTAAGAATTATTGATAACCAAGTAATTACTTTAGAAAATTCTATCTGCGATAGCATGAAAGAATATAATTTAAAAATTGGGGAAACATTCCCTGCAAAAATCGAATCACTTAAAGACTTTAAAGATTTATACAATAAAACAATAAGAAATACTTTAAGTAAATATAAATCGCAACTTGATGAAGCTGAGAATAAAGCAATCAACGGATTTAAAGTAGATTATATTTCAAAAATAAGAAAGTCTATCCAAGATGAACACGACCATATTAATAAATTAAATAAAGTTTTGAAAAGTAAACCTTTCGGAACTGATGGAGATGTCTATGAATTTATAATTCAAAGAAACAAAAACGAAGAACTTGGCCGTTTTTATGATATTTTCATGTCGAATGAAGATTTTGAACCAAGAGATCTTTTTTCGAATAAGTTAAATAAAAAAGATGAAGAGGCCTTATTAGAACTTTTTAAGGTTTTCACTGACGAAAATAACAATTCAAGCGACAAGGAAAGAAAGCTTAAAGAATATACTGATTATCGTTCATTTATGTCTTACGATATCAAAATTAGATACAGTAATAATGAGATTGCTTACTTTTCAAAAGTTAGTAATGAAAAAAGTGGTGGAGAAACTCAAACGCCTTTCTATATTATTATTGCTGCGAGTTTTGAACAATTGTTTAATGCTTCGTCTCAATTTAATAAAAGAGAGACTCCTTTAGGTTTGGTTATTTTAGATGAAGCATTTAATAATATGGATGAACAACGTATTGAAGCAATGATCTCGTATTTTAAAACATTAAATGAACAATTTTTAGTTGTTGTCCCATCTCAAAGGGCTTCAATTATGATGAGTTACTTTGATGCAACAATCGCTTTAGTAAAACGTAACAATAGAGCAATACTTTTAGAAGATTTACACAAAAATGACTAATTTAAGTGAAAAAATATTATTATCTCTAGTTAAAAAATATGAGAGAAGTTCTTCTTTTAAAGATAACTCAAACAATAAAAGGCGAATATTTTTAAGTTTAAAAGATGAGATATTATCTAATTTTTATTCTTCATCACTGGAAAATCTTGAGCAATACAAAAAAACTTTTGAGGAACTTAAAGAAAGCGGCTTTGTTTATTTTGAAGGCGAAGAATCCCCGAAATTTAAAATCATTTTAATCACTGAAAAAATTGAAGAAATTTATAAAATACTTAAAGTGAAAAATTTAAAAAAAGCACTCTTTGAAGAGACAAATTTGATATTAGAAAAAATTGAAATTTATAAAAATAATGAGGTTTTGCAAGTTTTTTTAGAAAAATGTCTTTATGAAATCGAAAATTTCCATTTTCCCAAATCACTTTATAAAACTCATGAAATGTTAGAAGTTATCCTAAAATCTATAGACGGAATTATGTCAAATAAAGAAGAAATTTTATTAAGAAACCTATCTGTTAAATTGTTCTCAGATTCAAAAATTTTAGAAAAAAATGGTGATTTGATTTTCCAACGTGTGAAACAATTTTCAAACTTTCAGTTTAACAATTTTTATGAATTCTGCGATTATTTTAATGTTACGAAAAATACTGGTTTTGTCCTTGTAAAAGGAAATATAACACTAAATTTGAATGGAGAAATTATTGATTTAAATAAACTAAATTCAGTATTTGCTATTCCTTCCACTTTTTTAAATAAAGGACTTATAAAAAATATCTCTGTTAATAAAGTTATGACTATAGAAAACGAAACCACTTTCAATTATTTGACTGATCCTAGTTATTTATATGTTTTTTCAAAAGGACATCCAACGAAAAAGGTAATTAATTTTTTAAAGATAGTGAAAGAAAGTTCTAACGACATAAAATTTTATCATTGCGGCGATATTGATTGGGGCGGTTTCAACATTTATTTTGATTTGTTAGAAAAGACAGGAATTGATTTTGAATTATATAATATGGACTCAATTACATTAGAAAAATTTAAGCGATTTGCTAAGCCATTAAGCGATATAGATAAAAGAAATTTGTTATCTTTAAAAGAAAAGGATAAGGTTAAAAAGAATCAAAATATAGCGAAAACAATTGATTATATGCTAGAAAATAATCTAAAACTTGAACAAGAAGCGATAAATTAAAGAGTTTTAACCAAACAAAAAGTTGATGTCTTTCGACATCAACTTATTTAATTTCTTATTGTGTTTTATTTCTTACTAATAGCAATAATTGAAATGACTAAGCTATACAATCCATAAAGTGCTAAAACAACACCAAAGGCGACCCAACAATATTCTGTCATTTCTGGAATGCAAACAAATAAAATTCCAATAACGAGTAAAATTGCGCCAATAATTAATTCTGTAATGCCGGTATTTGTGCGTTTTAAAGCTAATTTTACAATTGAATCAATGAGTAATAAGCTACCTAAAACAATTAAAGAGACGAAAATAATGTTTTGTAAAACTTGAATAAGTTGGACATAATCGCACATTACTGCGATACCAATTCCAAGTAATACGCCTCCAATTACACCAATTGGCATAATAAACGATTTTGTGTCGTAAACACTTCTGAATAAATCAAAAGCACCTAAAACTACAAGAGCAATTCCAACAATGTATTTGATGAAATCTTGGCTAATAATCGAACAAGCAATTAAAATACCAACAACAATTAATAGAATTGCTTGAATAATTTTAAGAGCTCTTGTTTTTGATAAATTTGAACTTGCCATAAATCTTTTCCTTTCTTATTAAATTATAAAACAAGTTCGGATTTTATTAAATTTATATCTCAGGAATTTTTGCTTTTTGTTCACGCTTTTTAAGTAATTAAATTATAATGTTTGTATGAATACATCAATCGAAAAAGCAATTGGAAATACACCTTTATTAAAATTAAATAATATTATTAATTATTTTAATCTTAGTTTTTCTTTATATGCAAAACTTGAGAGAAACAATCCAAGTGGTAGCGTAAAAGATCGTGCAGCTTATTTTATTATTAATGACGCATTAAAAGAGAAAAAAATTACTAAAAATTCAGTTGTTATTGAAGCAACAAGTGGAAATATGGGTATTTCTTTATCGATGATTTGTGCTTCTATTGGCATAAAATGTATTATTTGTATGCCAGAAAACGCTTCTAAAGAAAGAGTTTTAATGATGAAAGCTTATGGAAGCGAAGTAATTTTAACAAAAAAAGAAGAAGGAATGGTTGGAAGTGTAAAAATGGCTGAAGAATTGGCTACAAAATATAAAGATTCTTTTCTTGCTCACCAATTTGAAAACGAAAGTAATGTTAAAGCACATTATGAAACCACATCTTGGGAAATATTAAAAGATTTAGAAGGAAAACTTGATGTTTTTCTTGCAGGAGTTGGCACAAGTGGCACATTAATTGGAAACGCGAAACGTTTTAAAGAATATAAGCAAGATATTGAAGTAATTGGAGTCGAACCTTTTAGTTCACCTTTATTAAATAAAGGGTTTGCTGGAAGACATTTAATTCAAGGCCTTGGTCCAAATTTTGTGCCAAAAATTTATGATTCGCGACTCGTAGATAGAGTAATTGATGTGAAAGATGAAGAAGCCTATGAAGGTGCAAGAATTTTAGCAAAAAAAGAAGGCTTACTTTGTGGAATATCATCGGGCGCAGCATTAAAGGCGGCAATAAGTTTAGATAAAGATAAATATAAAGGTAAAAATGTTGTTATAATTTTACCTGATAATGGCGAAAGATATTTAAGTGTGGAAAATTTATATGAATGAGAAAATTATTGATAGTTTATTTGATTCAATGAATCAAACAGAAAAGAAAAATGATTGGTTGAAATTAGACCGAGATGAATTTATAAATTTTTATAAAAACATTAGATTTGCAATGTTTTTAGATTTTTATAGCGAAAAATTTTCCAAATTCGAAATTGATAAATACATCGATAAAAGTGTTTTAAATCTTAAAAATGCTTTTAAAGATAGTTATTTTTCTTACGAAAACAAATTTAAGAAAATTTATGAAAAATTGCCAGAAATTAGGAATAAGCTTTTGCTTGATATCAAAGCAATTTATGAAGGGGATCCAGCATGCGACAACTATATTGAAGTAGTTACGGCCTATCCTGGTTTTGTTGCGATTAGTGCCTACCGAATTGCGCATGAATTTTATTTACAAGGTTTAAAATTTCCTGCTCGAGTTTTAACTGAATATGCTCACACAAGAACTGGTATTGATATTAATCCGGGCGCCCAAATCGGAGATTCTTTTTTTATAGACCATGGAACTGGAATTGTAATTGGTGAAACGACCGTAATCGGAAATAATGTTAAAATTTATCAAGGCGTTACTTTAGGTGCTCTTTCATTAAAAGAAGGAAGAACTTTAAATGGAGTAAAGCGTCATCCAACGATTGAAGATAATGTAACTATTTACAGTGGAGCATCAATTCTTGGTGGCGACACAATTATTGGTGCAAACTCCATTATTGGCAGCAATGTTTTCGTTGTAAAATCAGTAGCTCCAAATACAACTGTTAAAAATACTTATTTTGAAGAAAAGTGTAAATAAGAATACTACAGAAAATAGAGAAATATCGATGTTTTGAAATTCGCTCTCAAACATTAAAAAAACTCTTGATTAAAGTATTGAGTTTGGTGTATAGTAATTGAGCGTCAAAAAAGACGTGATGTGGGCCTTTAGCTCAGCTGGTTAGAGCGCACCCCTGATAAGGGTGAGGTCGATAGTTCAAGTCTATTAAGGCCCACCAATTATTTACATAAATTGAGCGTTATTGTGGGCGTTTAGCTCAGCGGGAGAGCGTTTCCTTCACACGGAAAAGGTCATTAGTTCGATCCTAATAACGCCCACCAAAAAAGATGCCTTCTTAGCTCATCTGGTAGAGCGACTGACTTGTAATCAGTAGGTGGTTGGTCCGAGTCCGACAGAAGGCACCACGAGAAAATCAAGCATGGCTTGTTCATATAGATAGGGACGATGGAGTCCTTTTTTTGTTATATGCCTAATTTTTCTCTTTTAAAGTAAACGTAAATATTTTACAAATGGGCCAAAAATAGGACCCTCTACATAGGGTTTAATCGTTAAAGTCCGTAAAA
>CALVRY010000038.1 GCA_944358755.1 uncultured Bacilli bacterium | reverse complement strand
ACAATTTTATAATCTATGCCATCGATAATGTGCACATTATTCAATCCAACATTAATATCGCAAGCTATAAAAATAAGTAATCCTAAAGCAAAAATAAGATACTTCTTCTCTTCTTTTACTAAACAAATAGAATAGCCAAAATTTATTAATAATTGAGTAAAATAAATTAGTGCTAAAGCAACAAGCCAATCAATTTGAACCAAAATTGATGAGATTAAAATTAAAATTGATGAAACAAAAACTCTTAAAACAATATTTATTATGAACTCGTTTTTCTTTTTTCTTTTATAGGAAATTAACAGAAAATAAATTAATTGCGTAATTATAAAAGTACCTAACCCCGGAATAAAAAGATCTATATTGGTATTAATTAACAAAAAATAATCGCTAATCAATGTAAATACCAAAGCTACAGGAATAAATATATGTATTTTTTCTTTCTTTTTTAAAGAGCAATAAATAGAAAACAACAAACAAAGAATAACTCCAGAATATTTAAACCATGTTGTATCAAAATTACCTGGATTTGCATCCAAAATTAAAAAAGATAGATATAAAGCTATCTCAATTAATAAAAATAAAGAAATAACAATCCAATCTATCTTTTTAAGCTTTTGCATTTTAATAAGAAATTTCTACTAAATAGTAATTTTTCTTTCCTCTTTTTACTACTAAGTATTTATTGAATAAAGCTTCTTCTTTTGTGAATTCTTTTAAAGCATCATTTACTTTAGTTCCATTTACTGAAACTGCATTATTTTTAATGAATTCGCGAGCCTCTCTCTTGCTGCTTGCAGCTTTAATGAAAATAAGTAAATCTTCAAGTTTCATTTGTTCTTTAGCTTCAATTTTTGCGTTAGAGAATAATTCTTTTAAGCTTTCTTCTTTAAGTGAAGTAAAGTCGTTTGAGAATAAAACTTCGCTCATTTTCTTTGCTTCATTTGCTTCTTCTTCCCCGTGTACTATCTTAACGACTTCATATGCAAGGCGTTTTTGAGCAATTCTAGCGCCAAGATTTGCTAAATGTTCTTTTTCAATCTCATTAATTTCTTCTTTAGGTAAGAAAGTGAAAACTTTGATGTATTTAACGCTGTCTTCATCACTTTGATTAATAAAGAATTGATAAAGTTTATAAGGTGAAGTTAAGTTTTTATCTAAGAATAAAGCGCCATCTTCACTCTTACCAAATTTTTTACCATCGCTTCTAGTAATTAAGTGAGCAGTCATGCATTCAACTTTGCTTTCTTCGCCTTCAGTTTTTCTAATAAAGTCTAAACCAGCAGTTAAATTTCCCCATTGATCATTGCCACCAATTTGAATATTTACACCATATTTGTCATGTAAATATCTAAAATCGTAGCTTTGTAATGTCATATAACAGAATTCTGTAAGAGAAATTCCACTATCTAAACGTGATTTAACAATGTCTTTGCTTAACATGTAATTAATAGGGAAATATTTAGCAGTATCTCTTAAATATTCAAGTAAACTAATATTGTTTAACCAGTCATAGTTATTTAAAATCATGCCTTTTTCTGGGTCAGAAAGGTCTATAAATCTTTCAAGTTGCTTTTTAATCGCCATGGTATTTTCTAAGACTTTATCAGACGTTAAAAGGTTTCTTTCTTTACTTTTACCACTTGGGTCACCAATCATGCCAGTTCCACCACCAACAAGAGCGATAATTCTATGGCCAGCTTTTTGAAGTCTCATTAAAATAGAAATCATAACAAAATTTCCAATATGCATACTTGAAGCACTTGGATCAAAACCACAATAAATTGTTTGTTTTGTTTCAAAAAGTTTGCGAACATTTTCTTCATTTGAATATTCTTTAATAAGTCCGCGGTAATTTAAATCATCAATAACATTTATCATAAATTAATCCCTATATTTTATATAAGTTAACCTTCCATTCTTTTCAATTTGAATTACTGAAATAATTTTACTTTTGTTAATTGTTCCAGTTGAACCATCTTTATAAGAAATTTCGATTTCGTCTTCATCGATTTTTCTTACAAATTTAACCATTGATTCTTTTTCACCTTCAACTTGTAAAATATCACCAGCATGTAAGCCATAATTTACAATACTTACAACTGGAATACCAAGTTTCTTATAACCTTGCAAACTTCTAAGTTCGATAAGGAATAATCCCATAATTGGGATGCCGCCAGCTTGACGCACAAGATCAACCATTGCTTTGGCACTTCCACCCGTTGCAATAAGGTCGTCCATAATAATTACTCTGTCACCTTTTTTAATTGCATCTAAAGGAATTTCAATTGTGGCTTCGCCATATTCTAATTTATAAGTTTCACGATAACCGACAAGAGGTAATTTTCCTGCTTTTCTAGCGAGAACCAAGCCTTTATTATTGTAACTTGCAAGTGGAGCAGCAAAGATAAATCCTCTACTTTCTGCAGCAATAATTTTGTCCCACTTTTCATAACTTGGTAATTCTCTATTTAAATCCATGATTACTTGATGGAATGCATCCCCATTTGCAAGTAAAGGTGTAATATCTCTAAATTTAATACCCTTAATTGGATAATCAACAACAGTTCTTATATATTCATCATAAAAGTCCATAACCAACTCCTTAAAACAATGTTGAATCTTTCTTAATATATTCACTTTCAAATTTATATTCTTTTTCAATGAGCGTTCCGTTAATTAAATCAATCAACATATACATTGCTCTTTTACCAACTTCTGAAAAGTTTATATGTAAATTTGAAATTTGTGGACGAAGAATTGATGAATATTTAGTTCCAATAATAGATAAAACTTCAATATCTTCTGGAACTCTTAATCCAGAGTCAGTTGCTGCATTTAAAACAGCTGCTGCAATTGAATCACGATAAGCGATGACATATTCTTTTCTTTTTTGTTTGAATCTTTCCATAAAATCTTGATAGGTTCTTTGATATGAGTCATCACAGTTCATGATGTTATATTCGCGGTCATTTTCTAAATGTACCTTAATAAATTGATTTTCAACTCTTGATAATAATCGACCAGCATTATGAACGTGAAGGAAAGTCATTTTTTTATCACCTTTAATAAAGTTATCTTCAATAATATGTTTCACAAGGTGTTCATAACCGAATGGAATACAACCGATTTTACTAGCTGTAACTGAGTTATTAACATCAATTACCGGCACACCATATGAATTAAATACCTCTAAATCTTCTCCATCAAGCTCATCATCGAAAACGATAACTCCATCAGCATGCGATTTAATAACTCTTTCTAAGCAACCAAGAGCATCTTCTCTACTATGGGAAGTTGTATAAAGAATGATAGTAAATCCATTTTTCTTACAAACTTCTGTAATACCATTTAACATGTTAGCGATATAAACATAGTTTGCACTAGGGATAATAACTCCAATATTTGTTGTTTTATTTGTCGCTAAAGCTTGAGCAAGTCCACTTGGCTTATAACCAAGTTTTTTTATAACTGACATAACTTTTTTCTTAGTATCTTCCCTAACTGTACCACTGTTATTCATGACACGCGAAACAGTAGCAAGAGAAACACCACTTGCTTTTGCGACCTCGTAAATCGTTACTCTTTCCTTCAAGTTTTCCATAAGTTTAACCCCCTTATCGATATGAAAGTAAGAAAATGAAAATTTTTTCATTCCGCATACTCATACATTAGCGATTATTATCAATTTAGTAAAGAAAAATTACTAGAAAAAATGAAAAAAATTGTACTTTTTTACACTTGATAGCCAATGTAAATAAAATGTAAATTAATGAAAATGATTAATAAGAAAAGAAGTCTGAACCGACTTTATAGTTATCATCAAGCTCTAAAAGTCCACGTTTATTTTCATATCCTTCAAGAGCTAGCTCTCTACCAGAACAAAGCATTCCATAACTATCAATTCCTAAAAGTTTCCCCGGAACAATTTGTCTTCCACTTGGCATGAAAGAAAAAGGCAAAGCACAAACACAAATTAGATCTTTTCTAGCGTTAAATGCTCCACAAACAATTTCTAAATAATCACCATGTCCAACATCAACTTTACAAATATGTAAATGATCACTTTCTGGGTGCTCTTCTATATCAACAATCTTTGCAACGATAAAACCACTATGAGGAAGTTTTTCCAAAACTTCAACATCATGGTTTTCCAAAATATGATTAATAACGCCCAAAACTTTGTCATCTACAAGAGGAATATATCCATTTGCTTTAATTTTCATAATTTTTGAGATGTTAAAAATATTGATACCAATTGTTTCTCCGCCTTTTTTAAGAACTACAACATCATCTTTTTTTATTACTTCATCAGCAATTGCATTTGGTTCAAAAGCAATAAGTAAAACATCTCCTAAAGTTTTGTAGTTGTAATAAAGTCCATATCTTTTCATAATAAATTCCTCAAAGCGCATATCATTATATAAAAATATTTCTTTTTCTTTAATAAAAATGTCGCAAAAGTAGGCACTAAAAATTTATTATGCTATCTTATCTTTTTTCTTTATAATAATAAAGAATGGAGAAAACTATGGAAAATAAAGATATTGAAATTATCGAAGAAGAAAAAGAAGGTATATCAATTGGTGATATCTGCAAAAAAATATGGCACGCTAAAATTACACTTGGTGTTACTTTTGTTATAGCAACAGTAGTTTGCGTCTTAGGCATTCACTACTTATATTCTAAACCTCAAGAAGTATATTCTGGTTCAGTCACTTATCAATTTAGAGGTGCTGAAGAAGGTCATTACCCAAATAACACAACTTTTGATTATAGAACAATCATTGAGCCTCAAGCTCTTCAAGCAGTAAAAGAAAGTAACGAATCATTCGCAGATATTGATGTTGCAAAAATGGTTTCAAATAACGATATCTCTGTTTCTCAACTTACTCGTACAACTTATAACGACCAAAATCAAGAAACTACAATAGTTGCTCCTAATTATATTCAAATTACTTGCTCTGCTTCATATTTTTCTAGCGACGACCAAGCAAGAAACTTTATGCAAGCTGTTTTAGATAGTGTAAATACAACTGCAAACAATTTATATAACGCAATTATTTACAACCAAAATCTCATTATGGCTGATAGTGCTACAACATATGAAGATGAATACGGATATTTAATTAACCAAAAAGATATGTTAATAAGTAATTACAACTCTTTAATTGAAGATTTTGGCCCAAGTTCCTATGTTGGACAAGATAGTTCTACTACAATTTCACAAGCCTTAACTACAATTGAAACATATTTTATTCAAAATGATCTGAGTTCACTTCAAAACGAAGCTAGACAATCTGGATATCTTAAAGATAAAAGTGATGCTGGAATTCAAAAATTAAAGAACCAATTAAAGAATTTAATTCATCAACGCGATTTAACTAGAAATTTACTTAATAATTTACAAACAGAATTTAAAAATTTAATTGAAACAAGTAATTCAAGCGTTATCTTAAGTGTTTCCGCTGAATATCAAAATAGAATCTTGACATTAACCGAAGAATTAACCGATTATGAAGATCAAATCGAAACTCTTTGCGAAAAACTAAATGTCACTATCGATCCTGCAACTGGTGAAATAATCGAAAACAGTGACACTACTGACTATCAAGAAACTCCTGAAACTTATATAACAACTCTTAATCAAATTAAAACTCAACTCAACAGTTTCACCGATGATTTGAAAGAAACAACAACTTACTTATATACCAACTTTGCTAAACCAGTCTATACATTGCCTAACATTGTTGAAAAATCTGGAGGATTATCCCTCGTATTAAATGCTGCAATTAGTGTTGTAATCGGTATTATTCTTGGATGTGTTGTTGCCGGCATTAAAGGCCACATCGATATGAAAAAAGAAGAACAAAATAAAATAGATGCAACTAAAGTTGCTGAAAATACCAAAGTAACAAAATAAATCATTAAAGAAGAATTTTAAAAGACCTGGCTTCCGGCACAGGTCTTTTATTTTTCTTCTTTAACTTCAGTTAAGGTATTTTTATTCTTTTTTAAGATCAATCTTTTAATTTTAATACCTTCAGCTTTATATCTTGCTTCAAATTCAGTTTCAGCATCGAAGTCACTTTCTGAAGATTGATAATCCTCGTTTTGATATATAATTTCCCAACCATATTCTTTAAACATTTCTAAAGAATATTCATAAAATCCATCATTATCGCTTTTGAAATAAATGCACTTATCATCTTTTAAAATTTTTGCATACTCTACTAAAAAATTAGGCGACGTGAGTCTTCTTTTTTCGTGTCTCTTCTTTGGCCGTGGGTCACTAAAATTGAGAAAAACCCCGCAAAACAAATCTTTTTTAAAAATTTTTGATAACTTATAAAAATCTCCAGCAATAAGTCTTACATTAGTTAATTTTGCTTCATCGATTTTCTTAAGAGCAGTTCCAGCTATTGAATGATCAAGTTCAATAACTAAAAAATTAAAATCAGGAAATTTACTTGCAATCGACAATATGAACTGAGCTTTACCAGGACCGATTTCTAAGTAAGTATCTTTTTCAGAAATAAATTTATTAATCTTATCTTCTTCTAATTGGTCATCAAGAAAAAACTCGTTTTCAGTATGATTTTTTAAATATTCAATTGCCCAAGGTTTGTATCTACTTCTCATTATTAAGTTTTCCTAAAGCATAAATTGCATGAGCATAAATTGGAATTGAAGAATAGAAATCATTTAAATCAATTTTCTCATTTTCTTCATGAATGTGGTCTACTTTGCCAGGGAAACAACTTCCAAAAGCAACCGTGTTTTTGGCTTCCTTTGCGTAAGTCCCGCCACCTATTGCCATTGGTTTATTTTTAGTGTCACCTGTTTCTTCTACATAAACTTCATATAGTTTTTTAATAAAATCAGTTTTTTCTGGATCAAAATATAAATAAGGGGCTCTGCTATCTTCCCTGATTAAAAGTGGCGAACATTCTTGTATTTTTCCCATAGTTTTATCAACATCACAATTTTCTGGGTGTCTAAAATTAACAACCATCTTAAAATGTCCATTTTCATAATCAATTATTCCGACATTAAAAGTGGTTTTACCCATATCTTTGCTTTCACAATAGACATGCATATTTTTTCCATTAACATTTGAATATTCATTGCAAAGTAAAGTAAGCATTGGATTGTTATAAACTTCGCCTAAGACACCTAATGCAATAACTCCACTATTTAAACCAAGTTCAGGTGTTGATCCGTGAGCAGATTTTCCAACAAATTCATATTTATTGTTAGATATTTTTTTGCATTTTACTTTATCATCACTTGCTAGATAGGCATCAAGTTTTTCTGGCTCTTCAACTTCAACAATACAGCTATCAATAACAATGTTAGAGGCAAGCCCTGCCTTAATCGAAATTACATTGTTAAGAGGCAAATTACCATCATATGTATAATTCACAATGCCTTTTTCACCATAGATTAATGGGAAATCAGCATCAGGAGTAAATCCATATGTTGGCTCTTCCTTCTTTAATTTTTCAAAATAATAAGATAAGCATGAAGAGCCTCTTTCTTCGTCACCACCAAAAACAAGTTTTACACGATAATTATCAATTAAATTATTATCTTTTAAAGCTTTTAAAGCATAATAAGCAGCAATACCAGGTCCTTTATCATCGCTTGTTCCACGAGCATAAAGTCTATTTTCTTCTTCATTTAAAAATGGTTCAAATGGTGGGTGTGCCCAGTTTCCTGTTGCAGGAACAACATCTTGGTGAGCAAAAATTGAAATTAATTGTTTACCGCTTCCGCAAGAAATTTCAATGCAATGACCATCACACATATCAACATCAAAACCATCCTTAATTGCTAATTCTTTCAAAAATTCAAAACATTCAGCAACACCTTTTCCATAAGGATGTTCAGAAGTAATACTCTTTTCATCATAAACAGAATCAATAGAACAATTCTTAATCAAAGTTTCTAATGCTTCTTTCTCGTATTTTTTACAAATTTCCTTAAAATTTATACTCATATCTAAACCTCATCTCTTAGAAATTATATAACAAAGTTATATAAAAAATAGATAATTGCTCACTTAAAATAGTAATAAAGGAACAAAACAACACCAGCTAAAAGAACAACTATAGCGCCTAAAATTACAGTAATAATAATTAATTGTTTTTTAGACAAAGCCCCTTCACTGTTTTCTGGAAGAAAATGAACATTTATCCCAAAACTATTTTCATTTTTCTTAATAACAGCTTTATATAAAACGCCCATAATTGTTGGAGATAATACTATTGCTCCTGCTATTTCGCAAACTGAGCCCGGAGCAATAAAAGCCGCTATGAAATTTCCAAAGCTTCCAAAAGCATTATTGTTAGCTTCGATTATTTCTCTAAACCCCATTGCTTGTGAAATATAAAAAATATCTAAATATCCAAAGACATATAAAAATGACAATGTTAAAACAGTATGTAACAAAGTCAAAATGCCACATAATGGGGCTGAAATCATTAAAAACCCTGCAAAAGTCGATTTTTTTCTAAAAATATCAAAAGTTAAACCGGCCAAAAATCCAAAAAGCATACGTGGTAAAACAGATACAAATGGATTTAAAAATAAGTAATTAACTGTACCAGGATATTGCAAAGAAACTAGAAGTGACAATATTCCCATATAAGTTCCAAATAGCAATCCTTGCCACTTTCCAAATAGTAAAGCGCCAATTAAAACTAAAATGTGAATAGTTGTAAAACTGATAGGTCCAAAAGTTATATATCCAATATTAGGCGCAAATGAAAAAATTATAAATAGCGCAAGAAACATTGCGTCGAAAGAAATATAAAAACTAGTTCTTCTACTCATTTTTCATTACCTCATTCATCTTATAAATTTCATAAAGTCCTTCAAGACAAAGATCTTCATCGTAAATAAAATCATTTAAAATGTCTTTGATAATTTTAGAAAAACCACCTGTTAAAACTTTAGTTAATTTATAGCCACATTCTTCTTCCATCTCTTTAGCGAATTCTTTAACCATAAAAGCCTGGCCATAAACAATGCCCGATTCAATCGAATCTTTTGTGCTTTTTCCAATAATTTTATTTGGCACAACCATTGGTGTTTCTAGAAGTTGACTTGTTGAATTAACTAATCCTCTTAAAGAAACTTCCATTCCGCACGTAATTGCTCCGCCAATAAAAGCGCCTTTATCATTAACAACGTACACTTTTGTTGCAGTGCCTAAGTCTGCAACAAGAACAGAATTTCCAAATTTTCCTCTTGCTGCAAGAGCTCCAATTAACATATCTCCACCAAGTTCATTTGGATTATCAATTTTAATTGGCATTTTAGTTTTTAACTCTTTACCAACAACTCTTGGCACAACATTAAAAGCTTTTTTTATAGCATTAGTTAATGCTGGAGTTAATAAAGGCACAACGCTTGAAATAATTGCCCCATCGACCTTAACGTCTTTTTTAATTAATGACGAAAAAGAATAAGCGTATTCATCACTCGTTCTATCTCTTAAAGTTCTAATTTGGAAAGACTTAACGATTTGTCCGTTTTCAAATAAAGCGAACTTAATCATTGTGTTTCCACAATCAATACATAAAATCATATTTGTCCTTTCTACAGTCTTAAAAAAGTACCGTGAATTTAACGATTTTATTAAACCACTAAAACATGCAAAAATCAATTATTTTGAAAAAATATAGGAAATTTGCAAAAAACCTAAATTATTTTTCTTATTTAACTTTATTTATTTTTCCTAAATTAAATTAACCTTAATATAATAGAGTT
>CALVRY010000037.1 GCA_944358755.1 uncultured Bacilli bacterium | reverse complement strand
GGCATATATTGTTTTTGTTTTAAAACTTCAGTAAGAATAGCTCCATGAGATAAAATCTTTTTAGTAGATTTATCAAGGTCACTACCAAAACGTGAAAAATCTAGCATTTCGTGATAATTTGCAAGTGCCATTCTTAAATCTTTTGAAACAGATTTCATGACTTTAGTTTGCGCAGAGCTACCAACACGGCTAACTGAAAGTCCGGAATCAATTGCTGGACGTTGACCAGAATTGAACATATCAGTATTTAAAAATAATTGTCCATCAGTAATTGAGATGACATTTGTAGGAATATAGGCACTAATATCACCAGCTTGAGTTTCAATAATTGGAAGTGCTGTTAAACTTCCTCCGCCAAGTTCATCGCTTAATCTACAACTTCTTTCAAGAAGTCTAGAGTGGAGGTAGAAAATATCACCTGGATAAGCTTCTCTTCCAGGAGATCTTCTTAATAAAAGAAGAAGTGTACGATAAGCAACCGCGTGTTTACTTAAATCATCATAAATAATAAGAACATTTTTTCCTTGATGCATCCAGTGTTCAGCGATTGAAGTTGCAGCATATGGCGCAAGATATTGCATAGGGGCTGGCTCAGCTGCGCTAGAGCCAACAATTGTTGTATATTTTAAGGCATCGTATCTTTTTAAACGTGCCACAATTTGAGCAAGAGAAGAATTCTTTTGTCCAATCGAACAATAAACACAATATACATCTTTATCTTTTTGATTGATGATTGTGTCGATTGCAATCGCCGTTTTTCCAGTTTGTCTATCACCAATTATGAGTTCTCTTTGTCCTTTTCCGATAGGAATCATTGAATCAATTGCTTTAATTCCTGTTTCAAGAGGTTCATTAACAGATTGACGGTCCATAATTTCTGGAGCGACCGATTCAACAGGGCGATAAGTGGTGGCTTTAATTGGGCCAAAACCATCAATTGGTTCACCAAGAGAATTAACAACTCTTCCTAGCATTGCATCTCCGACTGGTACAGAAACAAGTTTTCCAGTTCTAGTACAAGTATCGCCTTCTTTAATCGTGACATTTTCACCAAAAAGAGCAACGCCAATGTCGTTTTCCTCAATATTCATGACCATGCCATAGGCATTATTTGGAAATTCAATAAGTTCTCCATACATCGCATTATCAATTCCAAAAATAGTAGCGATACAATCGCCTACTGAAACAACTTGACCAACGCTAGAAGAATTTACTTTGTGATCGTAATGAGAGATTTCATCTTTAATAATTTGAGAAAGTGAATTTAAATTATCAGTTTTTGGCATTTTTTATTCCTCCTTCTCATTTAATTTGTTAATCATTGATTCTTTAATATCATTAAGTTCAGAAGCGATAGAATATTCATAAAGTGTTCCATCAATGATTACTTTTAATCCGGCTATAAGAGATTCGTCAATATAAGTTTTTGCAATAATTTGTTTGTTTGTTCTTTTATGAAATGCTTCTTTAATCGCAGTAATTTGAGTATCGCTTAATTTAAATGGAGAATAGATTTTGGCCTCTAAAACATTCTCATCTCGATTCATTAATTCATCGTAAATTTTTATAATTTCCTCGAGATTTGCAAGCAATTTGTTCTTAACAAGCATTTTTAAGAACATTTTTGCTTCAGCAACTAAGACTTCTCCAAATATATCTTCGATACTTTTTTCTTTATCTTTAAAAGTGTTAAAAGGAGAGTTTAAGAACATATATAAATCAGGATTTTTCTTTAAAGCCCAGTTAACAAATTTAAGATTTTCACGAAAAAAAGCAACTGATTTTTTTTCGACAGCACTTGCATAAAATCCTTCAGTAACTTTGGCTAAAAGAGCATCCTTATTCATCTTTTTGAGTATCCTTATTTAATTCTTCGATAAATTTATTAACGTAAAGAGCGTTATCATCAACGGTAACGTTTCTTTTTAAGATTTCTTCGCTAGTTGAAATAGCACTAGAAATAATTTCGCTTTTTGCTTCTTTAAGCATTCTATTTCTTTCGTTTTCGATATCTTTATGAGCAGATTGTTTTTGTTTTTCAATAGTTTCGGCTAAATGTCTTTCGACTTCACTAGCTTTATTTTCAGCGGTGTGTTGAGCAGCTTGAATAATTTCGCCAGCCTTCTTTTGACCTTCAACAACGAGTTTATTGGCTTCTTTGATTTTTTCATTAGCTTCACTAATTTTGTCTTCGCTCTCTTTGATATTTTTTTCAATATAACTTGCTCTTTCATTTAATTTCTTTTTAAGTGGCTTATAAGCAAGGACTATAAAAAGAATAACAACAACAATAAAAAGTCCAAGTTGAAGAAGTGTTAGCCAAAGATTTGGTAACATATTGTTAACAACAAGAGAAATTCTGTCTTGGATCATTTCTGTATCACAAGAAGTGAGACCAAGAAGAGAAAAACACGATAATAAAGCTAATATTTTCTTTTTAGAAAACATAATCGCTCCTTTTAAGCGGCAACAACGAAAGCCATTAAGATTGCAACGACAAGAATATAAATAGCAACTGTTTCAATAAGTGCGACACCAACAATCATAGTTGTTCTAATGTCTTGAGCAGCACTAGGATTTCTTCCAATTCCTTCCATAGCTTTTGAGACAGACCAACCTTCTGCAAGTGCAGCAAGTCCCATACCGATACATGCGATTCCTAAACCAATAAAATTCATAAAAAATCTCCTTTATATAGCACTTTTTTCTAATTTTTTAGTTTTCTTTAATTCTTTTTTCTCACGTTTTAAACGTTTTCTTTCAGCTTTTTTGGTTTTAGCTTCAAGAAGTTCTTGAGGTGAGATGTATTCTTGAGCAATGTTAATCATAGTTAACATTGTAAAGACAGCAAGTTGAATGGCTCCATCAAATATATCGAAATATAAGTGAGCAAGTGGGGCAATAAGTGGATCGAAGAACATTCCCCAATAACTGCCTTCTGGAGGAATAGCAGTTGATAATCCACAATAAATTAAAGTAATAACACAATATCCAGCAAGAGCATTACCAAATAAACGAAGAGTAAGAGATAAAACATTGCTCCACATTGTGACTAAGTTAATTGGTAAAAATACAGGAATAGGTTCGATATATCTTTCAAAATATGCCCGTTTTTTAACTCTAATTGAAGTGTAGTGAGTTAAAAAGAAGGTTAAAAGGGCAATTGATAGTGGGAAAGCAAGATTTGTAAATGGATTAGGTAAAGCTTCTAAGAAGGTTTCGCCTCCTGGTTGGAAAACATTAGGAATACCAATCATTCCAATGAAAAAACCAAGAAAAATATATAGGCCAACACAAATTATGTATCCACCAAATCCTTCAAAAGCTGGCCCCATTAAACTCCTAACTTGTCTATCTGCAAAATTGATAACTGATTCTACGACATTTAAAAAGCCACTAGGTTTTTTGAGAGGATCGTAATGTTTTAATTTAACTCTTATTACAAGAGCAATAACGAGCATAATTAAAAGAGCAAGTAAACTTGTTAAGAATTCTGGTGGTAATGTATTCCGAGTTAAAGGTTCTATAATTTTTCCAAAATCCATAATTGATGGCCTCTTCTATGCCCTTATTTATACTACCTTAATTTTTGGTTGTAAAGTCTTTTAAATAAATATTATATTTATTTATCAAAAATCCCGGGAATTGTTAAAAAAGTCTATATTTTTTGAAAAAAGTCTGCAAATATTATATTTTTTTCAAGATTTTTTAAAAATATCCTAAGAATTTCAAATAAATAAGTTTCATTTATAAGTTTCAAATTTTCGAATATAAGTGTTTATAGAATTGCTGACAACATTTTAATTCTTTTAGAAGAGGATGAAAAATTAGTGCAAGGCCAAAAGATTTATGACTAGAACTAAGAAAAATGAGTTGTATAATTATTATGAAAGGAGGGATAGGATGGTCGCTAAAGTATTTAAAGAAATTAAATTTCTTAGCTTATTACTTGCAGCAGTTTTCACAACAATCGGTATTTTTATTGATGAAACACTTTTTGTTGCATTAACTTTTGTTGGTATTGTTTTTAGCCTTATTGCTTTATTTGTTGGTTTAGTTTTAACATTCGCTGAATCAAAGCAAACAAGAGGAATTGGTTATGCATTACTTACAGCATCTGTTGTTGCTGTTTTTGGTGTTGAACTTTTCAATTTAGTAGAAGGCGGAAGACTTCAAATCGGTGATGTTTTCGCAATTTTAGGTTTAGTATTTGTTTTAATTGCTTATGTATGTTTAGGCTTATTAAAACTTTTCAATGCTGAAGAAAGTGCAGCTGAAAACTTAGACAAACGTGTTGAAATTTTAAAGAGCTATAAAGAAATGGTTGCTGAAGGTTTTTTAACACAAGAAGAATTCGAAGCCAAACGTGTTGAATTATTGAAAGTTAAACCTGCAAAAAAAGATAAGTCAGTTAAATAAAAAATATTTTGTTTGAAAACCTAGGAATTCTGTTATAAAGCCTAGGTTTTTATTTTGCTTAAAAATTCCTTAAAGAATCTGAAATTTATTGACTAGTTTTGTGATAGTAGACTAATTTTTTATAGAGAATAAAAGGAAAACTTGATGTCTTAAATATTATTGAAGACCTAAAAACTAACCATATACTAGTTGATACAATTGAACACAATGAATATTTTTTATTATACAATTTATGTCAATTATGCCGAAAATCTTTTTAATATATACTTTGGATCAACTAGTGATGAACCGGAAAAAATAGGAAGCTAATAATCCAAAAGAATGGGATTTAACAAAAAGAATTTTCGGCTTTTTAAGGTTATAAATTATTAGTTAAATAATAGTAAGACAAGTATTTATGTTCAATTAAAATAAGAGTAAAATTAGATATATGAAAAAAGAATAACGCATTGATGACATTACAAGTTTTAAAACTTTACGGATAAATTTATTAAATTGTTTTTTCGATATTGGATTATTAGATTCAGAAAAACTTAAAGAATATAGCAAAAGAAAAACTTTTAAAAAAGATTTTCATTTACCTTTTTTCATTTTAGATAAAGATTTTGACTTTTTCGAAAATAATTTTAAAATAGATGGTCTTTCTTCGAGCAACAAAAAAATTAGTGAAATTTTTAAATCTAAGGACTCAACTAAAATTACAATGAAAAAAATTAAAGAGTTTTATTATGTTTTTTTGATTATTAGGAAATTTCCAATCATAGAATTCAAAAAAGATTTTGAAAAACTGAAAAAAGAAAATGGAATTTTTAGAGGAGAAAATGGCATAGTTTTTCCTCTCGTACCAAGCCTTTTTCGAAAAAATGAATGGATTGATAAAAATCATCCAGATATAAACTCAATTAAGTTAAACGAAATCTCGGAATATTATAATTATTTTAACTTAGTTGATGTTTATAAAGATATTTTTATGGCGAATAAAAACCGAAATGCCAATCCTTTAAAATCGATCCATTTTTATGAATTGATGCAACATTCAGAATGTAAATCTAACATGCTAGATTTTACAACATCGTTAAAAGTGGCATTGACATTCGGTATTCATAAATGTAAAAACAAAGAAATTACAATATATTGTTTAAAGGGCATTAAGGCCTATTCATGTAGAGGAAACAAATTTAAGAAATTAATCGAAAATTTTGAAATAAAGAAATACGATAGCTATAACATTTTAATGAATCACCCAAAATCAATTAAAGAGATTATGGATACTTTAAAACCCGAATTGTTTTTATTTGAAAAAACTAGCAACGATAGAATGATTACTCAAAAAGGAGTTATGATTTTTGTCTCAAAAGGTGTGCTTATTAATGGTAGATTTATGTTTTCTTTGCTTTCTCCAGAAAACTTTCAAATATATCATTTGGATACTGTTGAAGTGAAAAAATATATTGAAAAAAATAAAAATAATTCTTATGAATTCAACTATAAAAAACTTATGAAACCATATACTATTTTTAAGGAAAAAATTAAAAAAATATAAAGCGAGGTAATGTCTGATGAAAAAAGCTATAGTGTTCATGCTGGTTTCGTTAATTATGCCATTTGGTGCTATTTTAAGTAGCTGTGGCGGAACAAGTGATATTCCTCAAAATGAATATAAGGAAGTAACTGTATATTTTGATTCTAATGGTGGTAATTACGATAAGGAAATTACAATAATAGCCGGTCAAACAATTGATGAGCCTAAAAATGTAGAAAAAGAAGGTTATACATTAGATGGATGGTTCTATAATGGTGAGAAACGGGACTTTGATCAAACAATAAACGAATCAATTATTTTAACTGCCGAATGGACACCTATAAAAACTATAGTTTATTTTGATTGTGCTGGAGGCGAAATTAAAAATGAAACCCTCCAATATACTTACGGTGAAAAAGTAATTTTGCCTATCCCTACAAGAAACGGCTATATATTTGGAGGTTGGTACAACGGCGAGACTAAAGTTGAAAGTGGAAGATGGGAATTTACCCAAAATTTAACTTTGACCGCCAAATGGATTAAGGAAAATATAAAGGTTGAACTTGTTTATAGTACTGGAGAACCAAGTGACTTTCTCAATGTTAAATATGGCGGTCCTTATATCTTACCTACTAAAATTAATGGAAATCATGAAATCACTGGTCGGATATTAAATGATAAAGAAATACCAATGGAAGGTGATTCATGGAAATTTACTAAAGATAATTGTGTCCTGTATCCTATTTGGAGCACTTATACATATAAATTGCGTGTTGAAGAACCAGATGGTTTTACAGTTTATAGTAAAGAAATCGATTTAACTATTGGAAGTAATATAATAATTAATCCACCAAATATTGATTACAAAACCTCTCGATATGATAACTTTTATGGTTGGTATTACAATGGTATAAGAATTACAAACGAAAATGGTTTTATGCTAACATCTTGGGTTCCAAATAGCGAGAATGACACTTTATATGGTGTTTTTGGTAAGCCAATTAGAACTATTCAAGATCTAAGAAATGTATCCAATGATTTAGGCGGTTCATATTTGCTTTTATCAGATATTGATCTTAATGGACTTGAGTGGGTACCTATCGGCACAAAAGATACACCATTCACAGGCGTTTTTAATGGTTGCGACCACACGATAAGTAATTTTAAAGTCACAAAGAGTTACTATTACTCTGGATTATTCGGCTATTGTCAAGATGCAGTTATTAGTAATTTAACAGTTGACGGTGGCGCTTTTGAATATCAAGCCGTTATTGAAGATAACGGCGAAAGTTATGTTGGTCTTGTTGCTGGTTATTTTAATGATAGTTTTGCTTTTCATGTGATTGGAAGAAATGCAAAATTTTCTATTGAACCAAGATTAGAATATTTACCTGTAGTAAATGGAATTGTCGGTTTTACTTCTTCCCGGGAGAACGATATTTATACATTTAGTTATGTTTATAATTTTTCAAATATAACTATATCAACTGAAGGTTTTCAAGATATTTCGGGAATAACTACCGGTAGTGTAAAATTAAAAAATTGTGTAAACTTTGGGAACATAGAAAATATGCATGGAGATGCTTCAGGAATGGTCGGGGACGATGGAAGTTTTTCTGGAGTTGCATATTTAAATTGCATAAATTATGGCAATATTTCATCTGTTAATATTTCTACTGGAATTGGTCGTCTTTATGGAAGTGCCGAAAATTGTATTAATTTTGGAGAAATTAAAGGCGAAGGAGCACATGGTTTGTTTAGAGCAGATTATTATTCCAACTCAATTATAAATTGTTGCAATTACGGAGATGTGTTTGGTAGCCAGGTTGGCCATTATTATAACGGCGCAGTTGGTTTAGGGCGAGCAAGCGGCATAGGTGCTGGAGCATTAAAAAAATACGTCGTTAATTATGGTAATGTTTATGCTAAAGCTGCGGATGGAATTGGCGGTGTTGATTTCGAAAATACAATAAATTTTGGGACAGTAAAAGGGCAATCGGTATCAGCATTTGGTGGTGGCGGCGATATTGTAAATTCTGCAAATTATGGTGATTTAATTTTTGATGAAAAATTCAATTTTGATGAAAGTTCCGCCGTTGCTCTTGGAACGGGCTATTTTCAAATGTATAATGCGATAAATATTTGCGATATAAGAGGTTTTAAAACTGCAGTTGGTGGTTTTGAATTAAATCGAGATAAGTTTATTGCTGAAGATTGCTTTTCGTATACAGATATAAGAGCTGTATATGGTTCAAGTTTTATGTTTGGTAAAACAAATCTTTATGAGTGTAAGCGCTGCTATTACGGAGGTACATTTACGGAAATTCCATCAGAAGAAACAACAATCCCTGAAAATCCTCTTAGCATTGCTGGTTTTAAAACTTCTGAAAAAACTAATTTAGAAAAATTATTTACTAATCAGATGTCTTTTGATACAAATGTTTGGGAATTGTATGACATAGATATCAAAAATGGCAAATATCCAATGCTAAAAGGAACTTTCTTTGAGGATGTTGATAAGATAAAAAAGACAGATTCTCCTGAAAAAATATTTAAGATGATGGAAGAATGGGAAAAACCTTCCGCAAACTGAGTTTCATATTTTGAATATTTATTTAAGAAAATATGTTGGTCATTTTTATAATATATTTAAAATCTGGAATCTGCTAACTTTTATAAATAGCAAAAATTTAACAACGAGGAGGCTAAAATGTGAAAAAGAGAATTATTTTAATGGCAATTTCTTTAATAGGAACGCTTTCTGGATGTACTTCTTCACAACAGGCGGAAAATAACGAAAATAAACAACCACAAGTTGTCAGTGGAGAAGATGGCGTTGGTATTAAATCCATAACTTTGACTTCAAGTGAAGGCAATGTAGATACTTACACTATAACATATACAGATAATACTACTTCTGTTTTTAAGGTAACCAATGGAAAAGATGGAGCTCAAGGTATTCAAGGAGAACCAGGAAAAGATGGTCAAACTACTAAAATTGAAATTGGTGAAAATGGTAACTGGATTATAAATGGTGTGGATTCGGGTATAAGTGCAAAGGGCACTCAAGGGGCTCCTGGGCAACCTGGAGCTGGTATAGAGTCGGTTCAACTTGAAAGCAGCGATGGGAACAAAGATACTTATAGAATAACTTTTACTGATGGAACTTCAACAACATTTACTATTACTAATGGAGTAGATGGTGTTGATGGAGTTGACGGAGTCGATGGAGAACAAGGTCCACAAGGTGAATCAGGTGAAAATGGAAAATCTGCTTTTGAAATTTTTAAAGAATACTATCCAGAATACGAAGGCACTGAAGAAGATTGGGTTAATGCTATTTTGAATAGAGAATTTGATAAAGTAACTGTAACATTTAATGCTAACGGCGGGGTATTAGAAAATGATAATAATATTATAATATCGGGTCATGGCCAATACGGTGATCTAGAAATAACACAAGGAGAAGCGCTTGGCGACAAACTCCCTATTCCAACTAATGAAGGAAAAGAATTCTTGGGTTGGTATACAGGATGGACAGTTAATGATGTTCAAGTCACCAGTGTCACGCCAATTTTTTCAGATGTAACTCTGTATGCAAAATGGGATAGTTATGATGTTAATTTTCTTGATGAAAATGGTGAAGTTTTTTTAAATTCGACAGTACAACACGGTTGCAAAGTAAGTGAACCAGATAGCACACCAACAAGTAGTGGCAAAAATTATTCTTTTAAGAAACGGGATTTCGATTTTCAGAAAATTATTCGATCTGATGTAGAGGTGAATTCGGTACGGACTGCTAATGAAGAATTAGAAATCACTTTTGGAACATATCCACAGACAATTGTAAGGGACAAAACTTTAATATCGAAATTGTCTTCACTTAAAGGCGGCAAAAAAAGTGGAGAAATATTAAGGTATGATTATGATGGAGATGGAAATTATGAAAAATATTTCTGTGACTATAACGAAAAAACAGGAAATTATGCTAATGATGGTTTATTTTTTGTCGTTGTATTTGCTGATTTTAAATTCGAACCAGTTAAGGTGCGTCTAGTATTGGAAGATTCAAATTATTA
>CALVRY010000036.1 GCA_944358755.1 uncultured Bacilli bacterium | reverse complement strand
CTCGACCTTATTTCATCTCTAACACTAAACATAACTACCACCTCTTGCACTAAAAGCACTACCATCCAAAGTTATAGCACTAATTTTAAAATCTTCTTTTAAATCGATGAGAGCTGTAAGTTAAGTTCTTTCTTCAATACGAGTAAGGTCACTAATTATTGTATCACCATCTTTAATTGAAACATTTTGAACTCCACTATCAGCTTCAACTCTTAACTTAGGATACATAGGTTCATCAAAAATTACTTGTTCGCCACATGAAGCAACTAAAAGTCCACAAGCAAGTGAACCGAGGACTAATAAATTATTCTTTCCTCCCATAATAAAATTTCCGTTCTTAATGCTAAAAATTTTAGTTCAGTTGAATAAGAGTAATAAACTTTTACTTTTAATCAAAATAGAAACTAATGCTCGATATACTAATTTATATACTAAAAAACTACTAACAATTGTAAATTTTTAAGGCTGAATGTAAATTTTTTACTGCAATTCTTTACTTAAGAAGTTTTTGATTGATAAAATGTCGTTATGAAGGACGTTATAATAATCAAAAATTTAGAAAAGAGTTTTGGAGAAGTAAAGGCAATTCAAGACATTTCTTTTAATGTTAAAGCAGGAGAACTCTTTGCGTTTTTAGGTATTAATGGTGCAGGCAAATCCACCACTATAAATATAATTTGTGGCCAGTTAAAGAAGGATAATGGACACGTTGAAGTTAATGGGATGAATATCGAAGAAAACCTCGATTCTATCAAAAAAGTTTTAGGCGTTGTATTTCAATCTTCGTTACTAGATGATGGCTTAAATGTTTATGACAATTTAGAAAGCCGTGCGGCACTTTATGATATTACTGGCAGAGATTTTAAAAATAGATTAAGTGAACTTAATGATCTTTTACATATTGAAAATTTATTAAAACGAAAGGTTGGTAAATTGTCTGGCGGAGAAAGAAGGCGAATTGATATTGCGCGTGCACTATTGCATAAGCCTAAAATCTTAATTCTTGATGAACCAACCACTGGTTTAGATCCAAAAACCAGAAAATTAATATGGTCAGTAATCGATGATTTGATTAAAAAACAAAATATGACCGTCTTCTTAACAACGCACTATATGGAAGAAGCTAGCAATGCTAACTTTGTTGTTATAATTGACTCTGGAAAAATTGTAGCAAGTGCCACTCCTCTAGAACTCAAAGAAAAATACGCAAATGACTATATTTCTTTATATAATATAAGCGAAGAAGAAGTAAAAAAGGTAAATATTCCTTATCAAAAAACAAATAATGGTTATCGTATTTCTATAGAAAATACTGAAATTGCAACAAATCTTATTCTTAAATATCCTAACTTATTTAAAGACTATGAAATAAGTAAAGGCAATATGGATGATGTCTTTTTAAACATAACTGGCAAAAATCTAAGCGAGATGTAATTATGAAATCATTTTTAATTTTTACAAAAAGAAATATTAAATTATTTTTCCACGATAAAGGAATGTTCTTAACTTCACTAATAACACCAATGATTTTATTGGTTTTATATGCAACTTTTTTAGGTAATGTATATCGTGATAACTTTATGAACGCATTGCCTAACGAGATAGATATACCATCAAAAATATTTGATTCTTTAGTCGGCGGTCAACTCGTTTCATCAATCCTTGCTGTATCTTGCGTTACTGTAGCTTTCTGTACAAACTTTTTAATGGTTCAAGATAAGTCAAATAAAACAATAAAAGATATATTAATATCACCTAAAAAGCCTTATTTAATTGCCTTTTCATATTATCTCGGTTCATTCGTTGCCACTTTGCTAATTTGCTTTGCTGCACTTATCATTTCTTTTGCTTACCTTGCAATAATAGGATGGTATTTCACTTTTATAGATGCATTGCTTTTAATAGTCGATATATTTTTATTAGTTCTTTTTGGAACTGCGCTTTCATCAATTATTAATTTATTCCTAAATACTCAAGGTCAAATGTCAGCCGTTGGGACAATCGTTAGTGCAGGATATGGTTTTATATGTGGCGCATATATGCCTTTATCCTCATTTGATTCAAATGTCAAAAATGTTTTCTTGTTTCTTCCTGGAACCTATGGGACTTCACTAGTTAGAAATCATTCACTCAACGGAGCAGTTAATGAACTTACAAAATACAATGTTCCTGAATCGGCTATAATCACTATAAAAGACTCTTTAGATTGTAATTTATACTTCTTCGATTATCACGTAAGCATAGAAATAATGTATATAGTTTTAATATTATCAATAATAGTTTTATTAGCGATTTATGTAATACTTACATGTTTATTAAAAGACAAAATTTTCAAGTCCAAATAGTTAGGTAAAGCACAAAAAAATATTTTGGTGTAAATAATATACTGCTTATTAATTAATTTAATACTAATTATCTACTAAATTATTACTGAACTTTAATCTATTTGCAAAATTTTGCAATTCGAGAGTTAAACTTCAATCATATGAAGAACTCGAATAAAATTCATAGAAGTCATCCGGTCCTTCTATTGATAAAGTATAATATTTACTATAAGGGATATAGCCAATTTCATAGGTTTAATCGCATACTACAAAACCAACTTCGTCTTCTTTATTAAATGAAATATTGGTTGCTGCTACTCCGCCAACTTTAATATCACTTAAACTGCTAACTAATATAGAATGGTCCGCTCCGCTTTCATAAATAAATAAAAAACCGATGAGCGAGTCATCGGATAAATAAGAGTTTGGTGCGCGAAATGAGACTTGAACTCACACAGGAAATCCTATACGCCCCTCAAACGTACGCGTCTACCAGTTCCGCCATTCGCGCGTGTTTATAATAATATCAAAAGTCAAGCCCATTGTAAATCACTAAAATTTCAAAATTCAAATAAATATAAAACAAGAAATTTTGCATTATATAATCATTTTTATGATTAAAAATGTTAAAATAATTTGCGACTGAGGAGGATTCAAAATGGATAAAATTTTAGTCGAAACTAGTGCAAGACACGTTCATGTTACAAGAGAAGCATTAGATTATTTATTTGGCCCTGATTTTCAATTAACACCTAAAAAGATGCTTTCACAACCTGGACAATATGCTTCCACTACAAAATTAGAAATTATTGGCCCAAAAGGAAGCATGATGGCTTCTATCTTAGGCCCTGAAAGAAAAGCTAATCAAGTTGAAATTAGCGCTACTGAGGCAAGAACATTAGGTATCAAAGCTCCAGTAAGAGAAAGTGGCGATTTAGAAGGAAGTGCACCTATTATCATCAAAAATCCTGAAAATGGGAAGCAAATCGAGATGAAAGAAGGTTGCATTATCGCAAAAAGACACATTCACATGACTCCTGAAGATGCTGAAAACTTCAATGTTAAAAATGGAGACATTGTTTGGGTAAAAGTTTCCACAAACAATGGACGTAACATTGTATTTGGTGACACAGTTATTAGAGTTTCGAAGAGCTATAAACTTGCAATGCATATCGACACAGATGAATGCAATGCAGGAAATTGCTTCGGTGAAGTAACTGGAGAAATCGTTAAATTATAATGCTTAAATCATATAAACACATCAATAAAGGCACTTGTTCTGCAAGCGTTACTATCACATACGATACTGACTCACATATTATCAATAACGTTAGTTTTGAATATGGTTGTTCGGGAAACACCAAAGGTGTTGCTAAACTATGTGAAGGAAGAAAATTAGAAGAGGTATATTCTCTTCTAAAAGGAACAACATGCGGCAGAAGACCAACAAGTTGTCCTGATCAACTTGCACTTGCAATTGAAGATATTTTAAAGGGAATTTAACTACTACTAAAATTCAGCCAGCTTTGCAAAAAGCTGGCTTTTTTCAATTTTCCTATACTTTTTTTGCAAATTCCTAGACTATATTAAAAAAGTTCCGGAAATTTTGCATTTTTTCCAGAACTTTTTAAAAAAATATAGTCTTTTTTAAAATATTCTTAGGATTTTTTATTTGAAAAATTTAGTTCTTTCGAAATTTTATTCAAATTCTTTTTCAAAATTGTTAAGAACTTTAATTTGAGGTTTAATAACTTTCTTAACATTTCCATCGATAAATGGATTTCTTAATTTATCTTTTTCAACAAGAGTTAAGAATGGATATCTCCCACCCATTTTTAATAATTTAATATATTTTTTCCAAGCTTTTTCTCTATTTTTATCCATTTCACATTTAAATTGTAACGCTAAAACTTGTGCCAATGTATAGTCAATATAGTAGAAAGGCGTGCCGAAAATATGATGTTGTCTAATCCACATTTTTCCACTATTTAAATAATCAAAATCACCAAAATTCATCCATGGGCGATATATTTTTTCAAGTTCAGCCCATTTTTTACATCTCTCTTCGTGTGTAGCATCTGGGTTTTCATAGACAAAATGTTGAAATTCATCAACTTCTGCACCATATGGCAAGAATGAAATAGCACCATCAAGATGTGCAAAACGATATTTATCGGCGCCATCTTTAAAGAAAAGTTCCATCCATGGCCAAGCAAAGAATTCCATTGACATCGAATCAATTTCACATGCTTCTAAAGTTGGCATTTGATAATTTGGAACTTTCACATTTCTACAAAGATATCCTTGGAAAGCGTGTCCAACTTCATGAGTTAAAGTGTCAACATCACTACTTGTGCCATTAGAGTTTGCGAAAATAAATGGCGATTTATAGCGTGGGATAAAAGTCATATAACCTCCACCTTGCTTTCCTGCTTTAGCATCAAGATCCATTAAATGGTTTTCAACCATAAAATCGAAGAATTCTCCGCTTTCTGTGCCCATTTCATGGTACATTTTGCTAGCACATTTGACTAAATAGTCAGTATTTCCACAAGGTTTGGCATTTCCTTCCTTAAAGAAAAGATTGTAATCAAGGAAAAGTGGTTTTTTATAGCCCAATCTTTTTGCTTGATTCTTTCTCAATTTATATACAACCGGGACGACATCTTTTTTGATTTGTTCACGATATCCTTTGACCATTTCTGCGTTATAATCAACTCTTCCGAGTCTTAAATAACCAAGTTCAATATAATTCTTAAAGCCTAATTTATGAGCAATTTGAGTTCTAATTTTTACTAATTTATCGTAAATTTCCCCGAGTTTTGCATCGTTTTCGCTTAAAAAACCATAATATAATTTTGCGGATTCGATACGAGTGTCACGATCTTTATCGCTCATATATTTTCCAATTTGTGATAGATTTAACACTTCACCTTTATATTCGATTTTGGCGCTAGCAAGCAAAGCTTCGTATTCGCTTACTAAACGATTTTCTTCTTGTAATTCAGGAATAATTTTTTCGTCAAAACATTTAAAGCCATTTTCAATTTGAGTAAAAAGCAATGTACCAAATTTGGTTTCAAGTTCTTTTTTAAATTTCGAATTCACCATTTCTTTCTCAAATTTTTGGAAATAATCGCTGATAATTGGTTGGATTTCATTTATTTTATCATTCGCTTTAATATATTCTTTTTTAGTAGTGTCTAAAGTAAAACGAATATTGATAATTGTAATATCGCTATTCACATCATTTGAAATTTTAAAATATTTGTTGACCGCACTAATTGCATCTTTGGCGTCTTTCGCATTTTTTAAATCCTCTGTGATTTTTGAAAGTTTGCCTTCTAAAGTTTTTAAATTAGGTACTCTTAATTTCATTTCTTCAAATTTCATAATAATATCCTTTCTTTTTATTTAATCGTATCTATTTTTTTAATAAAAAATAGTTTTTTAACCCATTTTGTTGAGAAAAAGTTATACCAATAGTTATAAGCAACAACTGATGTGTTATAAAGTTGAACTGCTTGAAAATATTTTTCATTCAATTCGCCTATTGCTAGAAATATTTCCTCTACTTGTTTTTTCTTCTCTTTTAAATCGTAATTAATGTATATTTTTTGCGCATTTTGTAACATTTTTTCAGAATATCCGTAAAATTCTTCAAATTCTTCTGCATTTAGTTTTTGATAAGCTTTAAGTTCGTCGTTTTGTCCAAGGATTTTTAAAGGATCTTTTTCATCAAGGTGTTCAGAAAGTAAGTCACTTAGTTTAATTAACAAATCTATTTTTTGATAAAGCGTAACGTTTAAAAAATCCTTTTTTCTTAATATATCAATTTTAAAATTATGCATAAAAACGAAAGTTGTTATTAACAAAACTAAATAGAATAAAATAATTACGCTAATTACAATAGCGATAATCGAAATAGTTACGGTTGTATTAAATGAAAGCAAAATATGCATAAACATATCGATAAAATACCACCTTTTTTGACTAAAATCCACTCATTTGTTAGAATACAAGCGAGGTAGAATTATGGCAAAACCAATTATAGCGCTAATGTATGATTTTGATCGAACTCTTGCTTTAGAGGATATGCAAAATTTCTCGTTTATCCCAAAACTAGGCTATACTCCTGAAGAATTTTGGGCAAAAACAGAGGAATTTTGTAAAAAATATGATATGGATAAGATACTTGGCTATCTTTATATGATGATTTATTGTTGCAAAGAAAAAGGTATCAAATTAGATCGCAATTTTTTGCATGACTGTGGCAAAAATATCAAGTTTTTCGATGGAGTTACAACTTGGTTTAATAGAATTAATGAGTATGCCGCTCAAAAAGGGCTTATCTGTGAGCATTATTTAATTACAAGCGGAAACAAAGAAATTGTTGAAGGGTGCCCAATTTTTAAAGATTTTAAACAAGTTTTCGGTTGTGAATATCTCTATGACGAGAACGAAACAGCTTTTCGGCCAAGAACAATCGTTAATTACACCTTAAAAACTCAATATATTTTTAGAATTTCAAAAGGTGTTATTAATACAAACGATGATAGAGAAGTTAATGAAAAAACACCAAATAGAAGAATCATTTATCAAAATATGATATATATGGGTGATGGACTTACTGATGTACCTTGCATGATTTTAGTCAAGGAAAATGGTGGCACTTCCATTGCAGTTTACCCAAAAGGTAGCCAAGATAAAGTCGCACATCTTTTTGAAGATGGGCGTGTAAATTATATTTGTAAAGCCGATTATTCCTCAAATAGTGAACTCGAAAAAGTTGTTAAATTAATTATTGATGGAATTTCAATTAGAGAAACCCTTGAGTTAAAAAGGGAGAAAACTGAAAAACAATTATGACGTGTGCTTTCATATTGCTTGCAGGAAGTTCCCAAAGATTTGGCGGAAACACTCCTAAGCAATTCATAAAAATTAAAAATAAATATCTTTTTGAATTTTGTTTAGATACTTTTGATTCTTTAAAAGAAATTGAAAAAATCTTTTTGGTTTGCGATAAAACGCATTTAGTTTTTTTAAATAACTTTATTAAAACAAGTAAATATAATCATGAAATTGGGGTTATTTTGGGGGGCCAAACAAGGCAAGAAAGTGTCTATAATTCATTAAAAGCCCTGCAAAACTCAAATATTTTTTGTGATTATGTATTATTTCACGACGCGTGCCGACCTCTTGTGAGACGCCATGAAATATTAAATTTATTAAACGAACTCAAAACGAATGATGGAGCAAGTCTTGCTGTGCCTTTATATGATTCTCTATGTAAAGAAGAAAACAAAATCATCGCTTCTTCGCTAGATAGAAAAAATTTGGTAAAACTTCAAACACCACAAGGCTTTAAATTTGATATAATTTATAGCGCCCATGAAAGGGCACTTAAAAATGGTGAGTTAAACTTTACCGATGACACTTCTTTATTAACAAAATTAGGGTCAAAAGTGAAACTTGTTGAAGGCAGCGCATTTAATTTCAAAATCACTACTTCTGAAGACTTGCTTCTTTTTAAGAAAATTGTGGAGGGATTTAATTTTGATTGATAATCCATATAAAGAGGGCGATATTATCGAAGGAATTATAACAAGTATCAAAAAATATGGCGCTTTTTTATCTTTTGATAATGGCTATATTGGATTATTACATATCAGCGAAATTTCCAGTAATTTTGTAAACAACATTCATAGCTATTTTACAATTGGAGATATTATCACTGTTACTATCAAAAGAATTGATAAATCTACAAAATTTTTAAATGTATCTATTAAGGATTTACCTGATGAATTAAATCCTTATAAAGAGATTCTTCCATCTAAAAAGATAACAAGTTATTTAAAAGAAATAGATTTTTCAAAATTAGATAAGGCTTTGCCAAAAATGATTGCTGAAGAATTAGAGAGGGAAAACAAAAATGAGTATTAAAGTTGGATTTGAGCATTGTAAAGCAGACGATCTTTATATGCCAAGCATTTGGAAAGATCGTGTTAGAGAAATTAATAAAATTATTGTCGATAAAACAGGTGCTGGCGGCGACTACTTAGGTTGGTTAGATTATCCTACAAGGCTTGAAGAAAAAGAAATTGATCGAATTATTAAAAAAGCTAATTTCTTCAGAGACCATTACGAAGTTTTAGTTGTTTGTGGAATTGGTGGATCTTATTTAGGTCCAAGAGCTGTTATTGAAGCAATTAATGGTTTATATTCTCAAGATAAAATGAAAATTGTATACCTTGGAAATACACTTGACCCAAATTATACAGCTGAAGTTATTAACTTTATTAAAGACAAAAATTTCTGTGTTTGTGTTATTTCTAAATCTGGTACAACTACTGAAACAAGTATTAGCTTCAGAATTTTAAAGGAACTTGCTGAGAAAAAATATGGGAAAGATAAAGCAAAAGACGCAATTGTCGCTGTAACTGATAAATCACAGGGCGCTTTAAGAAAATTAAGTGATACTGAAGGTTACGAAACTTTCGAACTTCCTGGAGATATCGGAGGAAGATTCTCTGTTATGACTCCAGTTGGTTTGTTTCCAATCGCCTGTGCAGGAATCGACATTAAAGAATTTATTGAAGGCTTAAGAGATGGCGTCAAAAATTACTCAAGTGAAAATCTTGAAGAAAATGAAGCTTATAAATATGCTCTTGAAAGACACGCATTATATTTAAGAGGATGTAAAGTTGAAATGGTTGTTACTTACGAACCAAGACTTGAATGTTTAAATGGTTGGCTTAAACAATTATTCGATGAATCAGAAGGCAAAGAAGGAAAATCACTTCTTGTTACAAGTTGTACTTTCACTACTGATTTACACTCACTTGGCCAATTTATTCAAGAAGGAAGTAAAATTCTTTTTGAAACTGTCACTTACTTTGACGAACCAAATAAAGACTTCGAAATCCCATTTGATAAAGACAACTTAGACAATTTAAATTATATTGCAGGTAAAAATTTATCTTATGTAAATAGAAAAGCTTATGAAGGAACTTTACAAGCTCACGCTGATGTAGGAAATGTTCCAAATATTACACTTTCTCTTAAGAAATTAACTCCAAGAAGTATTGGCGAACTCTTATACTTCCACATGAAAGCTTGCGCAATGAGCGCATACTTAAACGGATTAAATCCATTCAACCAACCAGGCGTTGAAGTTTATAAGAAAAATATGTTCCATTTACTTGGAAAACCTGGATATTAATCTATTAATTAATAAAAACTGATTCAAACTAACATCCGTTTGCAAATATCTCAATTTTATTAAAAAATTATTGACATAAAATATGTTGCTTTGATATATTATTTAAGCGCGTTAAACGCGAACGGATGTTTAGCTCAGTTGGGAGAGCATCGCTTTTACACAGCGGAGGTCATAGGTTCAAGCCCTGTAACATCCACCATTTAAACGACTTGGGAGGGTAGCGAAGAGGCTAAACGCGGTTGACTGTAAATCAATTCCTTCGGGTTCGGCAGTTCGAATCTGCCCCCTCCCACCACTAAAATCTTGGGGTGTAGCCAAGAGGTAAGGCAACAGACTTTGACTCTGTCATTTCGCTGGTTCGAGTCCAGCCACCCCAGCCAATTACATATGATCCACTAGCTCAGTCGGTAGAGCACTTGACTTTTAATCAAGGGGTCTGGAGTTCGAATCTCCAGTGGATCACCACTTATTTGTTGCCCAGGTGGCGGAATAGGTAGACGCGCAGGACTTAAAATCCTGTGGTAGCAATACCGTACCGGTTCGATTCCGGTCCCGGGCACCAAACTAGAACACCGCGAACTTATAGTACTAAGATCGTTAAAATAGAAAAAAAGAGATGGTATCGGCTTCATCTCTTTTTTAATTTTTCGTACCAAAATTTCCAGATTTTGTTTCGAAAATCCATTTTTTAGAAAGCATTAATGTATTGGTAAATAAATAACACCATTTTCTTCTCTACTGGATTATTCATAATTACCATGTGGAGGAAATTAATATGAG
>CALVRY010000035.1 GCA_944358755.1 uncultured Bacilli bacterium | reverse complement strand
TTATTTAGAAGAATTAGCTAAGAAATATAAAGTTTCTAAATGTGCGATTGCAACAGCATTCTTACTCATGCTTGGCAATCACATTCAAGTTGTAACTGGTTCGACAAACATTGATCACGTAAAAGAAACAATTGATGGGACTAAAGTTACATTGACAAAAGCAGAGTGGTATACACTTTATAGAAAAACAGGAAATTTATTACCATAAAGAAAAGGGACGCTGAAGTTAATCTTCAAGTAGCGTCCCTTTAGTTTCTATTTTGATATCTTTTGGATTGTATTTTATTTTTAAGTCTCTAGCTAGAAGGGAGAGGCCTTCATTTGAGCAACTTGCAAATTCAATTGTGATAACTAATCCATTAAAAGTATCATTTTTATAATTTTCTATTTTAGATTTTCTAATTGTATACGAGTAAGTTTCAATTAATTTTGTTATTTCTTCATAAGTTAATTTTGAATCGTGCTCTAAGAAAATATACATTTTACTTGAGTTTTTATTCGCACGAATTTCAACTTTATAAAATAGAAATAAACAAAGATAAGTTGCAAGAGAACCTATAATTGCAATTACAAAGTTTCCTGATCCACAAGCAAGGCCAATAGCCATACTGACCCATAAAGTAGCAGCTGTTGTTAAACCTCTAATTGAGCCTTTGTTTTTAATAATGACACCCGCGCCAATAAAACCAATTCCAGGAGCAACGCTTGCTGCAAGCCTCATTGTTTCATAATTTGTTTCAGTAGCTCCGACTGCATAAATTGAAAGAAGCATAATAATACAGCTTCCAATTCCAAGAAGGATATGTGTTCTAAAGCCAGCGTTATGACCTTGAGCTTCTCTTTGATATCCGATAATTCCAACCAGGATTATGCAAAGCACAATTGAAATTATGCATAGCAAGAAATTACCCCAACCATTGCCATTAAATAAATTATTGAAAAATTTGATAATTTCCCTATCGATTGTGGTAACAGCACCTGATGAGAAATCCGCTACTTTTGTGGTTACAAAAAGATTATTAAAAACGTCCATAAATTTTCCTCTAAAAATAAGTAATTTAATTTTACGAAAAAGTCGATAAATATGAAAGAAAATTCATATTTTTATAGTTATTTTTGTCAAAATATTGAAGATTTTAAATAAATCCAATCTTTTTGCGATTTTTTCTAGGAAAAACATATTTTTTCTTAGGGAAAAATGTAAAAAAGTAGTTTTTGAGCGCTTCAGAATGTGCCGAAAAATTATATTAAACTTTTAAGTTTAAAGTTATATAATGTTTCCAGTTAAGGAGAAAAATTTTTTTATGTCAGAAGTAAAGAAAACAATGCTTAGTGTTGATGGTAATACTGCTGCTGCATTAATGAGTTACAATTTCACAGAAGTAGCTGCAATTTTCCCAATTACTCCATCTTCACCAATGGCTAATTACGTCGATATCTACGCTTCACAAGGAAAGAAAAACTTCTTTGATAGCACAGTCAAAGTTTGTGAAATGCAATCTGAAGCAGGCGCAAGTGGTGCTCTTCACGGAGCATTAAATGGTGGCGTTTTAGCTACAACATACACAGCAAGCCAAGGCTTACTTTTAATGATTCCTAACATTTATAAATGGTGTGGTGAATTATTACCAGCTGTTTTACATGTTAGCGCAAGAAGTTTAGCAACAAGATCGCTTTCAATTTTTGGTGATCACCAAGACGTCTATGCAATTAGACAAAGCGGAATCGCAATGATTTGTGCTGATTCTGTTCAAGAAGTTGCTGATTTAGCTTCCGTTGCTCACTTAGTTGCAATTGATGCTGAATATCCAGTTTGCCATTTCTTCGATGGTTTCAGAACATCACACGAAATTCAAAACGTTGAATTCCTCGCTGATGAAGAATGGAAGAAACTTGTACCATGGGATAAAGTTAAGAAATTCAAAGAAAGAGCTTTAAACCCACACGGACACGCTGTTACAAAAGGTGGTGCCGAAAACGATGATATCTATTTCCAAGGTAGAGAAGCTCAAAACAAACACTTTGAAAATGTTCTTCCAGTCGCTGAAAAATACTTTAAGAAAGTTAGCGAATTAACTGGTAGAGAATATGCTCCATTTGTCTATTATGGAGCTAAAGATGCTGAAAAAATCATCATTGCTATGGGTTCAGTTAACGAAACAGCTTACGAAGTCGTTACTGATTTAATGAAGAAGGGCGAAAAGGTTGGTATGATTAGAGTCCACCTCTATAGACCATTCTCAGCAAAACACTTAGTTGCTTGCATTCCAAATACAGTTAAAGAAATCGCTGTTTTAGATAGAAGTAAAGAATTAGGTAGTGTTGGTGAAGCATTATATGAAGATGTTTGCTCAGCATTAACTCTTGAAGGTAGAACAGGAATTAAAGTTATCGGTGGAAGATATGGTTTATCTTCAAAAGATACACAACCAAAACATATCAAAGCAGTCTTTGATTTTATGTTAAGTGGAAAAGAACATCACAATTTCTCAGTTGGTATCAACGATGATGTTACATTCTTATCAATTCCAGTTGATGATAACTATGAAATCAAACATAGCTACACATCCTGCTTATTCTATGGTTTAGGTAGTGATGGTACAGTTGGCGCTAATAAATCTTCTATTAAGATTATTGGTGATGCAACTCATCAATATGCTCAAGCTTACTTTGCTTATGACTCTAGAAAATCTGGTGGTGTTACAAGAAGCCACTTAAGATTCGGTAAAGAACCAATCCATTCAACATATTATGTTGAACATGCTTCATTTATTTCATGTTCACTTGACACATATGTCTTTAGATTCGATATGCTTAAGAATTTAAGCGATGGTGGTACATTCTTACTTAACACTGATATGGATGATGAAAGATTAATCGCTTCATTACCAAACAGAGTTAAATATCAACTTGCTACAAAACATGCTAAATTCTATGTTATCGATGCTAATAAGATTGCTAGTGAAATTGGTATGGGAAGACATACAAATACAATTTTACAAAGTGCATTCTTCTATCTTAATCCACAAATCATGCCATATGCTGATGCAAATACATGGATGAAGAAATTAGCATTAAAGACTTATGGCAGAAAAGGTCAAGATGTTGTTGAACTTAACTATAAAGCTATCGATAAAGGTACAGAAGGCTTAAGAGAAGTTAAAGTCGATCCAGAATGGGCAAAATTACCATATAACAGAGAAAGAAATCTCACAGGTGATGATTACTTCGATTCTTATGTTGATTTAGTCAATAACCTTGATGGATATGATATTCCAGTCAGCAAATTCACAGAATATGAATTACTCGATGGTACAATGAGAGAAAATGTTACTTTCATGGAACAAAGAGGTATTGCTGATAGAGTACCAGAATGGAACAAACAATATTGTATTCAATGTAATACTTGTGCATTTGTCTGTCCTCACACAACAATTAGACCATTCTTATTAAACGAAGATGAAATTGCTAAAGGTCCAAAAGGACTTGCTGAAGCAGTCACAGATGTTAAACCTGCAAAACCAGGCTTAAAATATATTATTCAAGTCTCACCTAAAAACTGTGTTGGTTGTGGACTTTGTGTTAAAGAATGTCCAGCAAATGCTCTTGCTAAGAAACAAGGCAATGACCACTTTGCATTAAAACTTGTTGAAGCTAAATCACAATTCGATAAAGAAGAATTAGCTCAATATGTTTATAAACACACTGAATATAAGACAAATGTCTTCCCAGCAACAACAGTCAAGGGTGCAGCATTCTTAATGCCATATATGGAAGTCAGCGGAGCTTGTGCTGGATGTGGTGAAACTCCATATTACAACTTACTCTCCAGATTATTTGGTAAAGACTTAATGATTTCTAACGCAACAGGTTGTTCTTCAATCTATTGTGGTTCAACTCCATTAACTCCTTTCGTTAATGATAAAGATGGCAATGGTGTTGCATGGGCTAACTCATTATTCGAAGATAATGCTGAAAACGGCTATGGTATGAGACTTGCAACAGATTACAAACTTGCTAATATTTGCAGAATCTTAAATGCAGGATTAGAAAGTGAAAATGTAACTGATGAACTCAAAGAAACAATTAAGAAATATATCGCTAACATCAAGAACAAGGAAGAAGCAAGAAAGATCATTCCTGAACTTGTAAAAGGTGTTGAAGCTTCAAAAGATAAAGCAATTAAAGAAGTGCTCAATTACAAACAAGACTTACTCGATAAGAGTGTTTGGATTGTTGGTGGCGATGGCTGGGCTTATGATATTGGCTACGGCGGACTTGATCACGTTTTAGCTAGTGAAGATGATATCAATGTTATGTGTCTTGATACTGAAGTTTACTCCAACACAGGTGGTCAAGCTTCTAAATCATCACAAACTGGTCAAATCGCTCAATTTACAGCAAGTGGTAAGAAGACAAGTAAGAAGAATCTTGCTTTAATGGCAATGGCTTATGGAAATGTCTACGTTGCTCAAGTTGCTTTAGGTGCTAATATGCCAGCAGCAATTAAGGCATTTAAAGAAGCTGAAAGCTACAATGGTCCATCCTTAATTATCTGCTATGCTCCATGTGTCAACCATGGTATTAAAGGTGGTATGGTCAATTCTATCGAAGTTGAAAAAGAAGCAGTCGCTTGCGGTTACTTCACAACATTCAGATATGATCCTAGACTTGTTGCTGAAGGTAAATCTCCATTACAACTCGATTGTAAAGAACCAGACTTCAGCAAGATTAGAGAATTCATTATGAAAGAAACAAGATATTCTCAACTTCCAAAGATCAACCCAGCTGAAGCAGAAGCATTATTCGAAAAGAACGAGAAATGCTGTAAAGATAGATGGGAAAAGATTAAGAAATTTGGTCTTTAATTAATTAACCTTCTTTTTGGGGCTCCTTAACCGGAAGCCCCTTTTTCTTTCACAAAAAAAGTAGAAAAATAGTGTTTTTCAATTTTTTCTTAGGAATTTTAAAAAAAGTAGTAATAAAAATGAAAAAAATAGTACTTTTTATTATTTTTTCTAGAAATTTTTAAAAAAGTACTATTTTTCTATTTTCAGAAAATAATTGAGATTTGCAGGGTTTTTAACGAAAATGATAATTTTATAAAAATAAAAATTCGCGTATTTTTTAATACGCGAATCAAAGAATATACCCCTTATTCCCTCATTAGTTAAATTCTACTAAATTATATTCTTTTTTGCCATAACCGATTTTATCGGCTGTATCGATTGTTAAAAGTCCATTTCTTGTCTCAACCCTTTCGATAAAATGATCTCTTCCTGGATCTTTACTAGAGTAAATTAAATCAATACAAGCTTGATCAATCGCTACAGGATCGGTACTTGCTAAAATACCAATATCTTTCATGCATGGATCTTCTGCAACAGCGCAACAATCACAATCGACTGATAAATTTTTCATTACATTAATATATAAAATATTACCTTTGAAATAATTTACAACACTTCCTGCTGCATCAGCCATTGACTTTAAGAAAGTATTTTGTTCTGTTGCAAAGTAGTCACCTTCAGTGTGTCCTGCGCCATGAATATATTTTTTACCATAACTAGAAGCACATCCAATAGATAATTGTTTTAATGCTCCCCCAAATCCACCCATTGGGTGACCTTTGAAGTGCGATAAAACTAACATAGAATCGTATTTTTCAAAATCTTTTCCAATATAGTTTTTCTTAATTTGAACGCCATTTGGTATATTAAGTTCAATATCAGGACCGGTTGCATCTAGTAAATCAAATTTAAATAATTTATTCCAACCACGTTTTTCGATTAATTTTTCGTGTTTTTCGGTTGTATCTCTTTCTCCATCATAAGCTGTGTTGCATTCAACAACTGTGCCGCCAACGTGGTCAATTACAGCTTTTAAGAATTCAGGACGTAAGAAATTTTGATTTCCTTCTTCGCCACTATGAATTTTAATAGCGATATTTCCGTGTAATTTTTTCTCTTTTTCCAATAAATCAAAAATTTTGACTAAATTTTCAGATGTTATATTTTTTGTAAAGTAAACATTTGCCGCCATAAAAGTATTTCCTTTCGCGATTATTTTAACACTTTAAGCTTTATTTAAACAAAAATATACTGCTTTAAAAGTGAAAATGTTGGTTATTTAGATATAATATATATGGAGATTTTAACTATGAAAATTATATCTTTTAATGTTAATGGAATTAGAGCTATTTTAAAGAAAACTTTCGCCGAAGATTTCAAGAATCTTGATGCGGATATTTTCTCTTTAAACGAAACAAAACTAAACGATGATATACACAAAGAATTTCCGTTTTGTCCTGATGGATACGAAGTTTATTTTACAAATTCTACTGTGAAAAAAGGTTATAGTGGAGTTGCTTGTTTTACAAGAATTCACCCTTTAAGTGTTCATTATGGCTTACTTGATGGAAAATACGATGATGAAGGAAGAGCGGTCACTTTAGAATTTAATAATTTTTATTATGTGGCTTGTTATGTGCCTAATAGTGGAGAAGAATTAAAGCGACTTGATTTCCGTATGACCTTTGAAAAAGATCTTGTTGAATATTTAAATTCGTTAAAAGCGAAAAAACCTGTTATATATGCTGGTGATTTAAATGTTGCTCATGAAGAAATTGATTTAAAAAATCCTGCTACAAACCATCATAGTGCAGGTTTTACTGACGAAGAAAGAAATGCTTTTACAAATTTATTGAGTAATGGTTATGTTGATACATTTAGATATCTTTATAAAGATACTGTTAAGTATTCTTGGCGGAGCTACAGAATGAGAGCTAGAGAAAAGAATGTCGGTTGGAGAATCGATTATTTTGTTGTTTCCGAAAATATTATCGATAAAGTAAAAGATTCAAAAATTTTAAATGAAATTTTTGGCAGCGATCACTGTCCAATCGAACTTGATATTGATATAGATTAATATGAGATACGTTTTAACAAGCGAACAAATGCAAGAAAGCGACGCTTATACTATCAAAAATTTCACCTCATCCATAGAGTTAATGGAAAGAGCAGGTAAAGGTTGCTTTGAAGTACTAAATGAAAAGATAAAGAAGAATGATAAAATTCTTGTTGTTTGTGGTGGAGGCGGAAATGGTGGAGACGGCCTCGTTATCGCCCGTTATTTGTTTGAAAATGGTTATGACGTTTCTACTTATTTGATTTCTAGTCATTTAAAAAACGAAACCGAAATAAATTTAAATCGATATAAAGGAAAAATTATTGATAATATTTACTCCTTTTTGGATTCAGAAAAAATAACTGTTATAATCGATGCTTTATTAGGAGTTGGAGTTAATTCTAGATTAAAGGATAACTATATTGAATTAATAAATAAACTTAATGAAGTTAATGCTTATAAAGTTAGTATTGATATCAATAGTGGCATTGATGCAACTAGTGGATTGATTTTAGGAACAGCGTTTAAAAGCGACTTGACTTTAACTATTCAATATTTAAAAACTGGCCATTTTTTAAATGATGGTAAGGATGTATATAACGATATAAAAACTATCGAAATTGGTATAAAGCCTGCAAAACCTCAATATTTTTCAAAAATTTTAGAAAAAAATGATTTTAAATTTATTTTTGAAAAACGAAAAGAAAATACAAATAAAGGCGATTATGGAAGAGTCGCTTTGATTGGTGGAAGTAAGTTAACTCCCGGAGCTTTATATATGTCCGATAGTGCTCTTGCATCGTTAAGATGTGGTGTTGGGTATTGTACAGTTTGCATCCCTTCTTCCTTATACGATATTTATGCATTAAAAAATCCTGAAAATATCTATTTATGTTTCAATGATAAAGATGGTCAGATTCAATTTGATAAAGAAAAATTAGATAAATTATTACATTATTCTTCTTTACTTGTAGGACCTGGAATCGGAGTAAGTGAAGAAGTTTATAAAATTATTTCTTATCTATTGAATAACTATAAAGGAAATTTAGTGCTAGATGCAGATGCTTTAAATTCACTTGCAAGATATGGAGTTGAAATTCTTAAAAATAAGGTTTGTAAAAATGTGATTTTAACACCTCATTTAAAAGAATTTTCACGTTTAATAAATAAAGAAATTTCTGAAATTAAAGAAAAATACTTTAGTTTTGTAGGGTTTTTTGCAAAAACGTACAGTGTTATATTAAATTTAAAAAGTAATACAAGCATTATAACAGATGGCAATGAATTTTATTTAAATGTTAACGGGAATGCAGGATTAGCTAAGGGCGGAAGCGGAGACGTTTTAAGTGGAATCACTTTAGGCTTAGTAAATAAAGATGATGAAATTATAAAAAGAGTTGCTTGCTCGGCTTATCTTTTAGGAAGAAGCGCTGAGCTTGCAACTCAAAAAATCAATGAATATTCTTTACTTGCTCGCGATGTAGTTGAAAAAATACCTGAAGCAATTAACGAGATTATCGCTTCTTAAGATTCTTCTTAATCGCTTTTTTAACTTTATTTTTCTGTTTTTTGCTCAATTTTGTAAAAATTACAATAAAAATTATTAATATTACTAAGATTATTGCTATAGCAACAACTATTTGAACTATCGAAAATGAGACATTAATTGTCACAGAATTTGATGTCGCGACAACTCTACCATTTATAAATGCTTTTGCGACTATTTCTTTACTTCCAATACATGCAAGAGTATCACCGTTTTTAATTTCTTGATTATCAAGATAGAAAGAAATTTCCGGATCTTTTATTGATTCATCACTTTTTGTAACGCTTGTTTCAAAATTCCTTAAATCAATTTTATCTAAAAAATTATAAGAATTTTTTGAGTTATCTTTTAACTTTAAACTTATTTTATATATGGCTTGTTCTTGGTCACTCGTGTTAGAAAATTCGATTCCATTCGAATTTTCTGGATCAAAGCAAGCATCAGCCCATGAAGGGAAATCAACAAAAGGATTTCGATTGCCTTGAATATTGTTATAGATTAAATCATTGCGATATCTTTCAAAATCAGTGACGGGATCTAAAGAGTTCCACGCAAGTAAATCATCAAGTTCACCATAAATTGCTGGATTATCTTTAGTTTCGGAAGGCTCAATTGTTTCTACTCGTTTTACTTTATTTCCTAAAGCAATAGAAGGTGTCTCTTCTTCACCAAGATTTTCATAGTTATGATATCTTGCAGCCATATAAAAGATAGAGCGAGCAATATCGCCTTTATCTTTATCAAGAGGCTCAAAAACTTCGTTACCATTAGTGCCAGTGCCTACATATCCAACAATTTCATTAGTTACTGAACTTATAATTTCTTCTTTAACATTCACAACTTCACCAAAAGGTAAATTATTGTGACCCTGTTGGTTACCTACGCCATCAGCCATATGAAGATTATGGGCATCACAACCAACAATTAAATCTCTATATGCCTCTTTATCGCCATTTACACCATTAAATCCATAAGATTTAGGAAGAACATGTTCTCTATCAAATTGGACACCGCTTTTAAAAGTACCAGTTTTAACAGTGGTGGTATCAGGATAATTTGGGTAATATTTATAACTTGTATTTCTTTTATTTATGCCATTTTCAATATAAATTGGTGAATTTAAATACATGACATTTACCCAAATGTCGCTAGTTTTAAATTTTCCTTCTTTTTCGGATTCATCAAGCGGAGAAAGGTCCCGATTTCTTTCATAAAGATAATATCCATACCGTGCCGTACTTTTTCCGCCTTGAATATATCCAGAATCATAATTAACTTTAATTTGATTTTCTTTTAATATGTTTTGAAGATTATCTAAAAGAGAATCCCCTTTATCTCCTTTTTTTAAATTCGAATAGTAAGTTTGGATTTCTTCTTCGGTTGAATGAGAGTAGTTTATTACGTTAATTTGAGGCGATGCTTTTAAAGTCTTATTAAAATCATTAGCAAAATTATTAGACGAAATTGCTAAAAAACTTGTAGCAAATATTGTAAGAATTTTGTTCATATAATTACTATAAATGATTTTATATAGTTTTCAAGCAAAAACCTTGCAAAACTTTAATATTTTTAACTTAAAAATCAAAAAATCTCGTTCTTATTTTCACCAATTTTTCACTAATTAAATATTTACATATTTAATGATTTCTATTAAAATTACACGCGTGGGGATTAGTTTAGATATAGTTTCCAACATTCACGATTAAATATTAATCTGGGACTATATGAGTTACTTTACGAGACCATTGAAATTTATAAGGAGATTTTATGGGTACTAAGCAAAGTGAAATAGTAGAAAATAAAAGAGAAGTTGTAAATTTCGAAACTTTTTCAGCAAAAGATATCGAAACAAAACTTGAAACTAATTTTTCTGCTGGTTTAAGCGATGAAGAAGCTAAGGCTAGACTTGAAAAGTATGGCCCTAACAAATTAGAAGAAAAGAAAAAGAAAAC
>CALVRY010000034.1 GCA_944358755.1 uncultured Bacilli bacterium | reverse complement strand
ATATTAATATTGATCTTATTTATGGTTTGCCAGGCCAAAACAAAGAAGAACTTTTATAAGATTTAAATAATTTTATTAAATTAGATATTAATCACATCTCAACTTATAGTCTTTCTATTAATCCTATGTCTATTTTTTATGTAAAAGGCTATAAAGAAATAGATGAAGATTTATCACGCGAATTTTACGACACAATTTTAGATTTTCTTAGAAAACATGGCTTTGAAAGATATGAAGTTAGTAATTTTGCAAAACCTGGTTTTGAAAGTAAACACAATTTAACTTACTGGAATAATGGAGAATATATTGGTTTAGGAGTTGGTGCAAGCGGATATGTTTATCCATATCGATATAAAAATTCTTCTAATTTAACATCTTATTTACACGGGAAACGAAATTTAGAAAAAGATTTTATAACGAAAAATGATAATAAAATTTATTTTTTACTATGTAATTTGCGAAAAAAACAGGGATTTTTGTTAAAAACATACGAAATTTTGTTTAAAACTAGGTTTTTTGATGATTTTTCCGGAAAAATTGAAAAATTCTTAGAAAATAATTTAATAATTGTAGAAAATAATAGAGTTTTTTGTTCTGATGAAGGACTTATAAAACTTGATTTAATACTTAAAGAAATTATTTAGATTTTTTAGCACTTTTCTGTTGACACTGCTAAATTTCTCTATATAATTTAGGTAGCACTTGAGAAGATAGAGTGCTAGAAGCTATTTAGAATATGTCATTAACTAGAAGAGAAAAATTGTTAAAACTTATCGTAGAAGATTTCATCAAGACAGCAGAACCAGTTGGTTCTAACTATCTTATTAAGAAATATAATCTTTCTATTTCTAGTGCAACAATTAGAAACGAAATGAATTCTCTTGAAAAAGAGGGTCTTCTTGAAAAAACACATACTTCTAGTGGACGTGTTCCTTCAATTAATGGTTATAGGTATTACATCGACAATCTTAGAAATACCAAAATTGATGAGAAAATGAAAAACGAATTAAATAAAGTTTTCTCAAATTCGACATCAGTTGAAGAAATTCTAAAAGAAAGTTGTGAAATACTTAGCCACATGACAAATCTTGCAAGTGTCGTTTTAGGACCAGGGGCTGATGAAGAATGTTTGGTTTCAATGCAACTTATCCCAATTTCTCAAAGTACAGTTACAGCTATCTTTGTTACAAATAAGGGGTATGTTGAAAACAAAACATTTACGATTCATTCCAAATATCGAATCGAAGATTTGAAGCAGTGCATTGAAGTATTAAACGATAGGTTAAAAGGGACAAAAGTTAATCAACTTGTTGAAAAACTAGAAAGTATTAAACCAATTCTAGCTGATTATATGAGTGATTATGCTTATCTCTATAACGCTTTGCTTAAAACTTTCTATGATTTCGCTTCAAGTCGAAATGGCCAGATTTATGGAAAAGAAAATTTGTTAACTCAACCTGAATTCCAAAATGATGCATCAGAATTAAGAAAATTATTTGGTTTATTCAATAATCCAAATGAACTTGAAAAAATTCTTGGTGAAGCTGAGACGAAACTGTTGATCAATGCTGGCGATGTTGAAGAAAAATATAACGATGTAAGTATTGTTTCAAAAGATATCGCAGTAGATGGTGAAAAAATTGGGAAAATTGCGGTTATCGGTCCAACAAGAATGGATTATTCAAAAGTATTAAACAGTTTGGATTATATTGTAAATAAAATTATGGAGCACTTATCAAATGAAGATATTCAAGAAGAAAACGGAGGCGAAGATGGAGAATAGTGAAGAAAAAAGCCTACAAGACAATGCAAGCAATGAGAATGAAGTAAAAAAAGAGAAAGAGATTTCTCCAGAAGAGCAAATTAAAAAACTTCAAGCTGATTGTGAGCATTGGAAAAATCAATATTATCAAGCTTACGCTGATATGGCTAATTTAAGAAAAGATATCGAAAAAGACCATCGCGAAGCACTGAAATATCGATTAGAAAGTTTTGTAGATAAAATTGTTGGCATACTTGATGCATTTGATATGGCATTCAAAGTAGAAGCAACAAGCCCAGAACTTAAAAATTACTTAACCGGATTCCAATATGTTCATAACACATTACTTAACGTATTAAACGAAGAAGGTGTAGTAACTATAGAGCCAAAAATTGGCGATAAATTCGACGTAAATACAATGCATGCTGTTGAAACAGTCGAAGATGAAGGTGAAGAAAATATCGTTAAAGGAATTACTTTAAAAGGATATAAACTTCATGATCACTTAATTAGAGCAGCAATGGTTGTAGTAAGTAAACATCCTTCAAGCGAAACTAAGGATGAGAGCAAAGAAGAAAATAAAGAAGATTTAAAAGCCTAAAGGAGGTATTAAATTATGGCAAAAGAAATTATTCTTGGTATAGATTTAGGTACGACAAACTCAGTTGTTAGTTATCTTCAAAGTGATGGAACTGTTAAAGTTATTCCAAACCCAGAAGGAACAATGACAACTCCTAGTGTTGTCGCTTTTAAAGCAAATGGCGAAACAATTGTTGGTAACGCTGCAAAAAGACAAGCAATCACTAACCCAGATACAGTTTCATCTATTAAAAGACACATGGGAAGTGATTATAAAGTTCACATCAATTGCATCAACAAAGATTTCACACCTCAAGAAATTTCTGCAAAAGTTCTTGCTTATATGAAATCATATGCTGAAGCAAATGTTGGACACGAAATTAAAAAAGCTGTTATTACATGTCCTGCATACTTTAACGATGCTCAAAGACAAGCAACAAAAGATGCTGGTACAATTGCTGGATTAGATGTTGTTAGAATCATTAACGAACCAACAGCAGCAGCTCTTGCTTATGGTTTAGGAAAAGATAAGAGTGAAAAAATCTGTGTCTTCGACCTTGGTGGTGGTACACTCGATGTCTCTATTCTTGATATTGGCGATGGCACATTTGAAGTTGTTTCTACAGCAGGTGATAACAAACTTGGTGGTGATGACTGGGATAATGTCGTCGCAGATTGGATTAAAGCTCAAATTAAAATTCAATTTGGTCAAGATATTAACGATAAAATGGCTCTTCAAAGATATAAAGATGCTGCAGAAAAAGCAAAAATTGAACTTTCAAGTAGCTTAGAAACTACAATTTCCTTACCATTCATTGGTATGGGTAAGAATGGTCCTATCAGTTTTGAAGCAACATTATCAAGAGCAAAATTCGAAGAAATGACAAAACATCTTCTCGATAGATGTCTCGAACCACTCGAAAGAGCTATCAGAGATGCAAAAATGACTTATAGCGACATTAACGAAGTCTTATTAATTGGTGGTTCAATTAGAATGCCAGCTGTTCAAGAACTTGTTAGAAGAGTTACTGGAAAACAACCTAACTTAAGTGTTAATCCAGATGAAGCTGTTTCAATTGGTGCAGCTTATCAAGGTGGTATATTAAGTGGTGATGTTAAAGATGTTATCCTTCTTGATGTCACTCCATTAACACTTGGTATTGAAACTATGGGTGGTGTTTTAACTCCATTAATCCCTAGAAATACAACAATTCCTACAACAAAATCACAAATTTTCTCAACTGCAGCTGATAACCAACCAGCAGTCGATATTATGGTTTATCAAGGTGAAAGACCAATGGCACATGATAACAAATTACTTGGTCACTTCCAATTAAGCGGAATCAAACCAGCTCCAAGAGGAACTCCAAGAATTGAAGTTACATTCAATATCGATGTTAATGGTATCGTTAAAGTCAGCGCAAAAGATCTTGATACACAAAAAGAACAAGAAATTACAATTTCTGGTTCAAATGGTCTTTCTAAAGAAGAAATCGATAGAATGGTCAGAGAAGCAGAAGCTAACAAAGAAAACGATGAAAAACGTAAATCAGATATCGAACTTAAAAATAAAGCTGACGGATACATTGCTTCAATCGACCAAGCTTTAAGAGAAAAAGCTGATTCAATCGATCCAAAACAAAAAGAAGAGACACAAAAATTAAGAGATGAACTTAAAACAGCTCTTGATAACAACGATATGGAAACTCTTAGAAATAAGATCAATGATTTAGAAAAAGCAGCTGCATTTATGCAACAACAACAAGCAAATGCTGGCGCAAATCCAAATCCAGGAGCTGAACAATCTTATACTCAAGATTCAGGAAATACAAATTCATCCAAAAAAGATGATGATGTAATCGATGCTGATTTTACTGATAAAAAGTAATAAATATTAAAGATTAATTAGTGAAAGGGAAGGTCTTAAACATCTTCCCTTTCATGATTTAAGCGAGGTGATTTTATGGCAGCTAGTAAAAGAGATTATTATGAAGTTCTTGGCGTAGATAAAAGTGCCAGTCAAGACGATATTAAAAAAGCTTATAGAAAATTGGCCAAAAAATACCATCCAGATAATAAAGAAACAGGTGATGCAGAAAAATTTAAAGAATGTACTGAAGCTTTCAGTGTTTTAAGCGATCCACAAAAAAGAAGTACTTACGATCAATTTGGTCAAGCTGCTTTCGACCAAACTGCTGGTGGTGCTAACCCATTTAGTGGAAGTGGTTTTGAAGGATTTAACTTCAATGGCGGTTCATTCGATGATTTAAACGACATTTTAAATAAAATGTTCGGCGGCTTTGGTGGTGGATTTGGCGGATTCTCTTCAAGTTCTTCTTCAAGAAGAGGTGGTCCTGCAAGAGGAGATGACACCATGATGCGTATCCGTATTAATTTCATGGACGCAATTAATGGTAAAAAAGTTACAATTCCATTAACTTATGATGAAAAATGTGAATCTTGTAACGGAACTGGCGCTTTACATGGCACAGAATATACAACTTGTTCAACCTGTAAAGGTAGAGGCCGTGTTTTAACTCAACAAAGAAGTATTTTTGGAATTATTCAACAAGAAACTGTTTGTCCAGATTGTCATGGAAGTGGTAAACAAATCAAAACAAAGTGCCCAGATTGTGATGGAAAAGGCTATAAAAGAGTTAAAAAAGATATTGACGTCAATATACCAGCAGGTATTCAAAGTGGACAACAAATTAGAGTTCATGGTAAGGGTGAAAGAGGCTTTAATGGCGGAGAAAACGGCGATTTATATATCGAAGTAATCGTCGCAAAGCATGATTATTTCACTCGTGATGGAAACGATATTCATATTGATGTACCATTAGATTTTGTTGATGCTTGTCTTGGATGCACAATTACTGTGCCTACCGTATATGGCGATACAGAGTTAAAAGTCAATCCAGGCACACAACCAAATGATGTTTTAACTTTAAAAGGTAAAGGTGTTAAAGATTTAAGAGGAAATGGATATGGAAATGAATACGTCCATATGATTTTAAAAACACCAACTTACTTAAATAAAGATCAAAAGAAAGCACTTGAAGACTTTAAAAAAGCTACTGCAAGTGGTGATTCATTCTTTGATAAATTTAAAAGAACATTTAAAAAATAAACTTTAAGGTTTATACTTAATAAACTAGAAAAGAGAAAAAGTATGCCTAAATGTAAATTTTGTGGGGAAAATATTACAAAGTTTGATAAAGAAATTTGCCCTTTCTGTGGTGGTAAAAAGCCACTTGAAGGCGTAGATTCATATACAGCTGATATTACGCAAACAATTAACACTGTTGAAAAAGAAAAAGTTTCAACTTTTAAACAACGCAGTAAGATAGTATATGTTTTACTTTGCATGTTTTTAGGAACATTTGCTGCAGATGAATTCTATTTGGGTCGTTATAAAAGAGCAATTATTCGTTTAGTTGGAGTAGTTATAGTATTTTTACTTCAATTTTTACTCTATTTTTTCTTTAAAACTGATTTAAACGTTGGTTTATCAATTTTATTTTCGTTTTTATCGATATTTATAGCCTTTTTTCTAGCAGGAATTTGTTTAATTTTTGTTGATAACGTTAAAGATTCAAACGGAGTTTATTTAAGATAATGCAAAGATATTTTGCGACATATGATAAAAATCAAAATATCGTCATAAATAATGACGATATTTTTCATATTCAAAAAGTCATGAGAATGAATGTTGGCGACACTTTTGAAATTAACGCTGATGGAGAATTAAAAATCGCTGAAATTACATCAAATTCTCCTTTTTCTTTTAAAATTATTAAAGAAATTAACGAAAATCACGAATTAAATGGTTATGTTCGACTTTTATATTGTTTACCAAAAGGCGAAAAAACTGATTTAGTTATTCAAAAAGCAGTTGAACTTGGTTGTTCAGAAATAGTTTTAATAAATAGTGAAAGATCAATTGCTAAAATCACTAAAGAAAATAAAGAAAAAAAGATCACACGTTTTAATAAAATAATTAAAGAAGCAAGTGAACAATCAAAAAGAAGTAAACTTTGTAAATTAAAAGACGTAATTGATTTTAAAGATATTGCAAAATATCCAGCCGATTTTTCATTAATTGCTTATGAAAACACTGAATTTACGTCACTAGATTTAATTAAAATTTTGCCTTCATTAAGGGATAAAACGATAAATATTATTGTTGGAGCAGAAGGTGGAATCTCAAAAAAAGAACTAGAAATCGCTAAAAGTGCCGGATACAAAGAAATTTCACTTGGCAAAAGAATTTTAAGAAGTGAAACAGCTTGTATTTTCATTTTGTCAATTTTATCTTTATACTTAGATTGATATGGGAAAAATTTTTAACATTTTAAAAAAGGAAAGAAGTAAAAAAGGAATCGACTCTTGTTCAGAGATGGTTTTCTTTCGCCAATTTCGTGGAATGTTAAGAAGTAATCCAATTTTCATGAAATATGCTGATATTGATAACGATTTCGACATTATTAAAGCAAATATCATTATCAAATCAATTATCAACAAAGATGAACTTGATAGCGTTATTAATGATATGTATATTGCAAACGCTAATTTAAGTGTTGATTCAATAAAAGACGATATTAATGAAAGAATTAGCGATTTACCTTATATTTCTTACGATAATTACAAAATTTATGTACCTTTTTTCAATAAAGCAACCAATATTGTTTATTCAACAGAAAGTGAAAAAATGTTCCAATATCCATATGTCGAACTCTTTAAAAAGTTCGAACCGTTCACGATTGATCCTTTTGAAACTTATAATATTGACCTATATTCATCGCTTTTTACTCAATTAGTTAAAGTTTCAGAATCAGAAACAGCAGTTGCCTTTTATCATTACGATTTTAATGCGATTTTTATTATAAATAAGCAAGGAACACTCGATAACATTATCTATCTTTTCGATAAACATATGAAAAATCCTCATAAATACAATATTATCGAGAAGGTAAGACCGTTGGTAAATGCTTATTTTAATAACGATTTAAGTTTATTTATCTACCTTTTATATAAAAATGATCTAGTAAGTTACTACGTTTTTAGGAAAATTTGTAAAATTTATCAAGTATGACATTATTAATTGATTTTTTAGGTTGTAAAGTAAATAGTTATGAAGTAGAAGCCATTGCTGAAACATTTATTCAAAATGGTTTTTCTTTTTTTGATGCTAAAAAAGATGAATTTCCAGATGTAATTATCATAAATACATGCGCAGTTACACAAACAAGCGTTACTAAAGATAAAAAAGTAATTAAAAAATATCGAAAATTATATCCAAATGCCATTTTAGTAGTAATGGGTTGCTATGCACAATTTGACTACGAAAAAATTTCTAAAGAAATGGGCGCAAATATTGTTTTAGGCACTTCAAATCGTAATAAAGTTTATGAACTTGTAATGAAATATTTCAAAAACAAGGAAAATATATGCTTACACGATGAAAATAATTCGATTACAAAGTATGAAAAACTAAAACTAGCACATTCTTACCTTACAACTAGAGCTTACGTAAAAATTCAAGATGGATGTAATAATTTTTGTTCATATTGTTTAATTCCTTATATTAGAGGTAGATCTCGAAGTAGAGATGCCTCTGATATTGTTGAAGAAATTCAAAATTTAGTGAAAAACGGATATAAAGAAGTAGTTTTAACTGGAATTGATATGTCTAGTTATGGACTAGATTTACCTGAAAAAATCTCTTTTAGCAATTTAATTGAAAAAATTTTAGTCGAAGTGCCAAATTTATATCGTTTAAGAATATCTTCGCTTGAGGAAAGTCAAATTGATGAGAAATTTATCAATTTACTTGGAAAATATGATAATTTTGCAAGCCATCTTCATATTCCTTTGCAAAGCGGAAGTGCATCAATTCTTAAAAAAATGAACAGAAAATACGATTTAAGTGGTTTTTATACAAAAATTTTCGCTTTAAGAAAGATAAAACCAGGGCTATCAATTACAACCGATGTAATTGTAGGCTTTCCTGGTGAAACCGAAGAAAATTTCATGGAAACATATAATTTTTGTAAAGAAATTAAATTTACAAAAATTCATGTTTTCCCATATTCTTCCCGCCAAGGAACAGTTGCATCAAAAATGCCTAATCAAATCGATCCTAAAATTAAAAAAGACCGAGTTAATCGTTTATTAGAGCTTTCTAAAGAATTCGAAAATGAATATATTAATAACTATCTTGGAAAAGAAATTGAATTTTTGTTTGAAGATTATTTAGAAAAAGAACATGCATATCGCGGACATAGTTCAAATTATTTAGAATGTATTTATAAAAGCGAAGAAGAGTTAACAAATAAAGTTAAAAAAGTTAAATTAACAGAAGATAATTTTAAGTATTTTTGACAATGTAAAAATTTAAAAATACGATAAAATGCGTATTTTTTATATAGTTTTAAAAAATATCAAAAAAGTTGTTGACTATAACAATTAATTCTTTATAATTATTCAAGGTAAAGGAGTTATCGATATGGCAGTACCATTTAGAAGAACTAGTAAAACTACAAAAAGAATGAGAAGAACTCACTATAAATTACATGTAAATGGTTTATGTGTTTGCTCTCACTGTGGCGAATTAATTAAATCACACACAGTTTGCCCAAAATGTGGTTATTACGACGGTAAACAAATCATTAAGAAATAAAAAATCTCCGCAATGGAGTTTTTTTATTACTCAAAAATGGTAATATAATTGCATATGAATATTGGTTTTTTAGGTTGTTCCAAAATTGGAGCAAGAATAGTTGAAGCTTTAAAAGAAAATAAAGATGCTGTCTTATATGGCTGTGCTGCTCAAGATTCAAAAAGAGCAGAAGAATATAAGGAAAAATTCGGTTTTAAGAAGTTTTATAATAGTTATTTAGAGTTAGTTCAAGATCCAAACATTGATTTGGTATACGTTTCTACGCTCATTTCTAGCCATTATAACGATGTAAAATTGTGCTTAGAAAACAATAAACCTTGTTTGGTTGAAAAAGCATTTACAATTAATTCTAAAGAAGCTGAAGAATTAATTAAAATTTCAAAACAAAAGAATTTGTTTTTAGGTGAAGCGATATGGACTCGTTATATGCCATCAAGAAAAATGATAAATGAGATCATTTCAAGCGGAATTATTGGCGATATTTATATGCTTTCAGCTAATTTATCATATAAAATTGATGATCAAGAACGTTTAATTAATAAAAAAATGGGTGGTGGAATTATTCTAGATGTTGGTGTTTACCCAATAAATTTTGCTTTTATGGTTTTGGGAACTGATTATAAAGAAGTTAAATCTAGTTTAATCTATCGTAACCATGGCGTTGAAGAAACTATGATAGTTAATTTATTTTATAAAAATGGAGTAGTAGCTAATTTATATTCTTCGATGAATGGTAATTCTGATAGAAGTGGATATATTTATGGAACTAATGGATATTTAAAAGTCGATAATATAAACAATCCTCTTGAAATTAAAATTTATGGCAAAATTGATGATACGTCTAATGCAATGGAACTTAAGAATAGGATCCATATAACAGAAGATGTAAACGGCTATGAATACCAATTCTATGAGGCTATTTTAGCTATTAAGTCTCATGTTAATGAACCTATTTCAATGCCACATTCAGAGACCTTAAAAGTAATGAAATTAATAGATAAAATTAAAAGTAGTAGTTATTTAGTTAATTATTAGTAGATATTTAGGAGGTTTTTATGGAATACAATAAATTAATTGACAATACTTTATTAAAAGCTGATGCAACAAAAAAAGAAATTTTGACTCTTTGTGAAGAAAGCAAAAAATATAATTTTAAATCAGTTTGTATCAATCCTGATTTTATTCCAACTGCAAAGGAAGCATTAAAAGGAAGTGATGTTTTAGTTTGTACTGTTATTGGTTTCCCATTAGGAAGCATGTCAACAAAAGCAAAAGCTTTTGAAGCAAAAGATGCAGTTGAAATGGGTGCTGACGAAGTAGATATGGTTTTAAACATCAGCGCTTTAAAAGATAAAGATTACAAATATGTTTTAGAAGATATTAAAGCCGTAAGAGAAGCAACAAAAGGGCATACATTAAAAGTCATTTTAGAATGTTGTTTATTAACAAAAGAAGAAATAATTGAAGCTTGCAAAATTTGTGTAGAAGCAAAAGTTGATTTCGTTAAAACAAGCACAGGATTCTCAAAATGGGGCGCTAGAGTAGAAGACGTCAAATTAATGAGAGAAACTGTTGGCCCAGAAATGGGTGTTAAAGCAGCAGGCGGCGTTAGAACTCATGAAGAAATGCTTGAAATGGTCGAAAATGGCGCAACAAGAATTGGAACCAGTTCAGGTGCAAAATTAATGTAATTTATTCTTTATTTTGTTGAATTTATTTGATAAACTTTATTGCACGCAAGATTGGAGGTGAAAGTGAGATGTCTAAAGTTGTAGTTAGAGAAGGCGAAACTCTTGATGAAGCATTAAGAAGATTTAAAAGACAAGTCAATAAGGCTGGAACTATCCAAGAATGCAGAAAAAGAGAATGTTTCTTAAAGAAAAA
>CALVRY010000033.1 GCA_944358755.1 uncultured Bacilli bacterium | reverse complement strand
GATTTAAAGCTTTGCACAGAAGCTCTTCAATCAATGGTTGATGTAAGTGATGCAAACAGTAAAGTCACCGAACAAAAAATTTTAAACGCTGTAAGTTCTTATTATTCGCTAAGTGTGAGTCAAATTACTGGCAAAATTAAATCCGGAAATATTGTTAACGCAAGGCACGTCGCGATTTATTTATTTAGAGATTTATTGAATCTTCCTTTAAAGAAAATTGGCGCTGTATTTAGTGGAAGAGACCACACAACAATCATGCACTCTGTTGAAAAAATCGACAAAATGTTGAAAACTGATGTGCAAACTCAAACAGCTATTGCTGAGTTAAAAAAGCGCATTTCATCGTAATTATTTAATTTAGAAATTTCTTCATCTAGAGATTTCCACATAATCCACAACGCTTATTATTATAAATATTAAAAAGAGGTAATATTATTTATGAAATTTACAATTAAAAGAAATGAATTTTTAAAAGCAGTTACACAAACAAGTAAATTTATTCCTACAACTTCCCCTAATCCAATTCTTTTAGATCTAGCTCTTGTTGTAAATGAAGAAGGTTTAGTTTTATATGGAGGGAACGGAGAAGTTTTCTCTGAAGCTTTCATTCCTTTTGTCTTAAACGATAAAGAAATTATTCGCGATTATAAAGAAGGTTCAATTTTGATTAACGCTAAAATTTTAAATGAAATCGTTAAAACAGTTGATGGAGACGAAATTACTTTAGAAATTGTTGAAGATGGTTTAGCAAAACTTGAAAATGACAACAATACAAAATATTCATTAACTGTTACTAGATTTGAAGAATATCCAGATTGTAACTTCGAAGAAACTGGTACAAAAATCGTAATTGATGCTAAAAAATTCCAAGAAGCAGTTAATCAAGTTTCATTTGCTGCATCTCAAAAAAACACTAGAGTTCAATTAAAAGCGGTTAATTTTGAAAACAACGGCACAAATTTAGTTTTTATTGCAACAGATGGATCTAGACTTGCTAAAAAAGAATTACCAAGTGATTGTCAAAACCTTTTCTCAATCAATATTGACGCTAAAACACTCTCAGAGGCCGCTAGAACGCTCGAAAACGAAAAAGAGATTGAAATATATGTTAGCGACAAAAAAATCTTATTTAAGTATGCTAATTCGAAAATAATCACGAATTTAATCGGCGGTGATTATCCAAATGTCAAAAATATCATCCCAAAGACTTATTATTACTACCTCGAAGTAAACGCAAACGACTTTTTAAACGCTATTAATAGTGTTGCAATGCTCACTCTTGATAGAGAAAATATCGTTAAAGTTACAATGGTTGAAGGAAACGTAGTTGTTTCTTCAAAATCACAACTTTCTGGCAGCGGCGAAAAAATATTAAGTCTATTCAGATATACAGGCGAAAGATTAGAAATTAGTTTCAATTATCACTATGTTGTTGATGCGATTAAGGCACTCGGAAGTCAAGACGTTTTAATTTCTTTTGTTGGTGAAATGAAACCATTCACAATCACTGATAAAAACGATACAAGTAATGTTCATTTAATAACCCCTGTTAGAACTTATTAGAAGAACAAAAGTTAAAGACTCGACTACCTATACAAGGGTAGTCGTTTTTTCTTTAAAATAAGCTTCCTTTAATATATAATATTAAAGGAGTTTTTTATGGCAAAAGTTGTGAAAGTTAAAATAACAAGTGAATATATTACACTTGGTCAATTTCTTAAATTCGCTGATGTAATTTCTTTTGGAGGCGAAGCAAAGGAGTATATTTTAGAACACAATATTTTTGTTAATGGTGACGTTTGTAAGATGAGAGGTAAAAAACTTTATCCTGGCACACAAATTGTTATTGATGACTCTTTGTTCTTTGAAATAGATAAATGATTGTAAGAAAACTTGAATTACAAAATTTTCGAAATTATGACTCTTTAGTAGCTGATTTTGGAAAAGGGATAAATTATATCTATGGAGAGAATGCAAGTGGTAAAACTAACATTCTTGAAGCGATATATTTTTTATCTTTAACAAGGTCGTTTAGAACCGGCGATATTAGTGATTTAATTGAAAAAGACAAGGGTTTTGCAAGGATTTTAGCAGAAATTATCGATAATGAGACCTCAAAAAAGATTGAAATTTTATTCAATAAAACAGGCAAAAAGATACTTGTAAACGGTAAGAAAATTTCTAAAATTAGCGAAATTAATAAACTCATAAATGTAGTAAGTTTTATTCCAAAAGACACCAATCTTTTAAAAGAATCGCCAAAAGAAAGAAGAAGATTTTTAAATATTTATATCTCAAAACTTTCGGATAAATATTTAAAAATATTGTCTCTTTACGAAAAAATTCTTAAAGAAAGAAACGATGCTTTTAAAGCTTATAAAATTAACTACACATTAATTGATATTTTGACGAATCAATTAATTGAGTTAAATAAAGAAATTTACCTTTATAGAAAGAAATTTATTGATGAAATTAATAAAAAAATCCCGGAAATTTTTCAAAAAATTACGAAAAAAGTTAAAAAACTATATATTTTTTACGAAAGTTTCATAAAAAATGAAAAAATTACGGATTTTTTAAAAAAAGAATTTGAAAAAGTAAGAGATGAAGAGCTCATAAAAAAGCAAACTTTGATTGGTGTACACAAAGATGATTTTAAGATTTTTATAGATGAAAAAGATGTAAGTCTTTATGGATCTCAAGGCGAAAATCGAATGAGCGTAATTAGTTTGATCTTATCAATCTATTATCTAACAAAAGAAAATAAACCAGTGATAGTTTTAGATGATGTAATAAGTGAACTTGATGATTATCACGAACAAAACCTGATTGAATTTTTAGAAACGTTTGACCAAGTTTTTATAACAAACACCGCAAAAAGCCAATATTTTACAAAAAATTATTATCATTTAATAGATAGGGAGCTTAAGGAGGAAGAATGATGGAAGAAGAAAAGAAAGAAGTAAAGGATCAAGAAACCGAAGAAGAAACGGTTAATGAAAAAATCGATGTAAATGAAGGTTTTGATGACCAAGAAGAAGGGATTGATGCAAAAATTTCTGATGAAATCATTGACATCAATGATGAAAGAGCACTAGAAAAAGGTGATGAAAAGTACGACAGCAACGCAATCCAAGTTTTAGAAGGTCTTGAAGCAGTTAGAAAAAGACCTGGTATGTATATTGGCTCGACATCATCAACAGGTCTCCATCATTTGGTTTGGGAAATTGTTGATAATGGTATTGATGAAGCTTTAGCTGGATATTGCGACACAATTTCGGTCGATATCAACCCTGATAACACTATAACTGTTACGGATAATGGAAGAGGTATTCCAGTCGACGTTGTCGGAAAAACTAAATTAAGTGGTGTTGAAACTGTCTATACAGTATTGCACGCTGGTGGTAAATTCGGCCAAGGAAGCGTTTATAAAGTTTCTGGTGGATTACATGGTGTTGGTGCATCAGTTGTTAACGCCCTTTCTTCATGGCTTGAAGTTACTGTTCATAAAGATGGTGGAGTTTACTTTATTCGCTTTGAAAATGGTGGTCATACAGTTGAACCTTTAAAAAGAATTGGTGATTGCTCATCAGAAGAACATGGCACAAAAGTTACTTTTAAACCAGATTCAACGATTTTTAAAGAAACAACAGTTTATTCTTACGAAACAATCAAAAATAGATTAAGACAAATGGCTTTCTTAAACAAAGGAGTTACAATTAAACTTCGTGATTTAAGAATGGACCCAATTTTGGAAGATAAATTCCATTTTGAGGGCGGAATTAAAGAATACGTAACTTACGTAAATAGAAATTCTGATTCATTATTCCCTAATGTTTTTTATTCTGAAGGCGCTCAAATTTTTGATGACAACGGAAACAAAGAGACAATTTATGTAGAAATTGCTCTTCAATATACAAGAGGCTACACACATAATGTTTATTCTTTCTGTAATAATGTTTCTACTGGAAATGGTGGAATGCATGTCGATGGTTTTAACTTAGCTCTTGTTAGGGTTATCAATAATTACGCTAGAGATAACAAAATTTTAAAAGATAGTGACAAAGAAAGAATTACACTCGAAGATTGTCTTGAAGGTTTAACCGCAATTATTTCGGTTAAACACCCAAATCCTCAATATGAAGGACAAACTAAAGGAAAACTTGGAAATCTTGAAGTTAAAAAGATTGTAAATACGGTTTTTGGTGATCAATTCCAAAGATATTTACTTGAAAATAAAGATATCGCGATGACTATTACCAAAAAGGTAAAGAGTGCATACGATGGAAGACTTGCTGCTCGTGCTGCTAAAGAAAACATGAGAAGAAAAGATGTCTTAGAACCAACAACTCTTCCTGGCAAACTTGCAGATTGTAGTTCAAATAATCCTGAAGAATGCGAATTATTCATTGTTGAAGGTAATTCCGCTGGTGGAAGTGCAAAGCAAGGTAGAGATCCAAAAACTCAAGCTATCATGCCTTTAAGAGGTAAAATTCTTAATGTCCAAAAAGCACAAGCTCACCGTATTTTTGAAAACGCTGAAATCGGAAATATGATTAGTGCGATTGGCGCTGGTTATGGCGAAGAATTCGATATTACGAAAATTAGATACCATAAAATTGTCATTATGACTGATGCTGATGTTGATGGTTCTCACATTAGAATCTTACTTTTAACATTCTTCCATAGATTTATGAAACCTTTAATTGAACATGGTTGTGTTTATATCGCTCAACCTCCTCTATATAAAGTTGAATATAAAGGAAAAGCATATTATGCATATAATGACGAACAATTAAATGTTATTAGAAAAGAACTCGATTTAAAACCTGGTTATCCATATCAAAGATATAAAGGTCTTGGTGAAATGGATCCATCTCAACTCGAAGAAACAACAATGGATCCAAAAGTGAGAAAAATGTTACGTGTAACTGTAGATGATGCTGTTGCAGCAGATCAAGTATTTAACGATTTGATGGGTGAAGATGTCGAACCACGTTCGACCTTTATCGAACAAAACGCTAAGTTCGTTAAGAATCTTGATATTTAAAAAAATATGAGGTATTTGCATGGAAAACGATGAAAAGAAAGTAGAAAATTTAAACGAAGAAACTACTGAAGAAGAGAAATTAAAAGAAGAAAATGCTGGGCTTGAAGCTGGCATTGTACCATCTTTATCAAACACTGAAATCGTCACTCAAGTTCAAGATTCATTCCTTGATTATGCGATGAGCGTTATTGTTTCACGTGCTCTTCCTGATGTAAGAGATGGTTTGAAACCTGTTCATAGAAGAGTCATTTTTGGCATGATTGATGCTGGATATACTCCAGATAAACCATTTGTTAAGTCAGCAAAAATTGTTGGTGATGTTATGGGTAAATATCACCCACACGGCGACTCAGCAATTTATCAAACTCTTGTTAGATTAGCTCAACCTTTCTCAATGAGATATACCCTTGTTAGTGGACACGGAAACTTTGGGTCGATGGATGGCGATGAAGCTGCTGCTTCTCGTTATACTGAAGCTAGAATGTCAAAAATCTCACTTGAAATGGTTAGAGATATCAACTATGACACAGTAGATTTTGTTCCTAACTATGATGGTAGTTTAGAAGAACCTAGCGTATTACCAGCACGCTTCCCTAATTTACTTGTTAATGGTGGTGATGGTATTGCTGTTGGTATGGCTACAAAAATGCCTCCACACAATTTAACTGAAGTTTGTGATGGAATTAAATTTGTGGCACAAAATCCAGATTGTTCAATTGAGGATTTAATGAAGATAATCAAGGCACCAGATTTCCCAACAGGAGGCATTATTTACGGACTTGGTGGTGTAAGAGACGCTTACCTTACAGGCAGAGGCACATTTAGATTAAGAGCAAAAACTGAAATTCAAGAACTTGCAAACGGAAAATCAAAAATTATTATCACTGAAATTCCATACCAAGTTAATAAATCGACTTTAGTTGCAAAAATTGGTGAATTAGCTCGTGAAAAAGTTATTGATGGTATTACTTCAGTAAAGGATTTCTCAAAAACTGATGTTAAAATTGAAATCGAAACTAGAAGAGACGTCGTTCCTCAAGTTATTCTCAATCAATTGTTTAAAAATACACAACTTGAAGTTAGTTATGGCGTAATTAATCTTTGTATTGTAAATGGTGTTCCTAGAGTTTTAGGCTTAAAAGATTTAATCAACCAATATATTGATTTCCAAATTGAAATCGTTGAAAAGAGAACTAAATTCTTAAAAGCTAAAGATGAAGCAAGACAACATATTATTGAAGCGTTAATCAAAGTCCACGATCTTTTAGATATTAGACAACCTGGTGGAAAAGAAAGTAGAGACGAATTTATCGATTTAGCAACTTCTTCACCAAACCAAGCAGTCTTAACCGAAAGACTTATGGAAAGATATGGGTTCACTGAAGTTCAAGCTAAAGCAGTTGTTGCAATGACAATTGGTCGTTTAACCGGTCTTGAAACACAAAAACTTCACGATGAATTTGATACACTTGCTAAAAATATTAAAAGATATGTTTATATTTTAGAATCAAGAGAACATATGCTTGAAGTTGCACTTCAAGAGCTTGAAGAAATTAAGAAGAGATATGGCGATGATAGAAGAACTGCTGTTTCGACCGAAATTTCTTCAATCGATGACGAAGATTTAATACCTGAAGAAGACATTGTTATCACTTTAACTAATAAAGGTTATATCAAGAGAATGTCAACTTCTGAGTTTAAACTTCAAAATAGAGGTGGAACTGGCGTAAAAGGAATGAGTGTTTATAACGATGATGAAGTTATGATTCTTCTTTCATCAAAAACACATACCGACATTTTATTCTTCTCAAATTTAGGTCGTGTTTACCGTAAAAGAGGGCACGAAATTCCTGAATTTGGCAGAACAGGCAAGGGCTTACCAGTTATCAATTTGTTAAATCTTGATAAAGATGAAAAAATTGTTGCTTTAATTAGTGCTGATGAATACGAAAATCATTACTTATTCTTCACAACCGAAAAAGGCGTTGTCAAAAGAACAAGTTTAGAAGAATTCAAGAGAATTAATTGCAATGGCAAAAACGCAATTTCGTTCAAAGAAGGCGACAATTTATTAGATGTTAGAGTAACAAATGGCCAAGCTAGAATCCTTCTTGCAAGTAGCGATGGTAAACTTTGTATGTTTAATGAAGAAGATGTCAGAGCGATGGGCAGAAATGCAGCTGGTGTTAGAGGTATGAAGTTAAGAGATGAAGACAAAATCATTGGTTTATCTACTAACCAAACTGGACATTTAGTCTTTGCTTTAAGTGAAAACGGCCTTGGCAAATTATCAGATATTGATGATTATAGATTAACCAATAGAGGTGCAGGCGGAGTTATCACAATTAAGATAACTGAAAAAACCGGTAAACTTGTTGGTATGAAAGTTATTAACGGAGATGAAGATTACTTAGTTATGACAAACAATGGGCAAGTAATCAGATCGCCAATTTCACAAGTAAGATTATGTGGTAGAAATTCTTCTGGCGTTAAAATTATTAACTTAAAAGAAGGTGAAAAAGTTTCTAGTTTCACAATATTGCCTCACGAAGAAACTGCTGAATTAAGCGAAAATAACTCACAAGAAACATCACAACAACCTACTGAAAATTAACTAAAAAACTACTAATCTATTAAAAAACTATGCAAAACTCAACTATTTTTGATATTTATTTCTACGACAATATTAAAGATGACCTTAAGAATTTTGAATCTAGTACTTTAAGAAAAAATCTTAAGGCATCTTTAGAATTGAATAATGTGAGATATTTAACTAATCCAATAGATGAAAATATCGAAGTAGTCGCTTATCTTAATTACAACGATTTAAACAGATTTAACTACTTCAAAGGAAAAGATTTTAAAAAGATAACTTTTGCCTTCTTTTCTGAATTTGAAACTGACTTTAAAATCTTAAATTTAAAAAATGAAAAAGGTAAAATCGGATATCAAATAAAAGAAAATGTAGTAAAAACTTTAAATCAATTTGATATGATTTTTGTGCCTTCGTTAGAAAGCAAAAACATCTTGCTTGAAAATAGAATTACAAAAGACATTGAAATTTTGCTGCCGCCAATCAAAAGGACAAAATTCGAACTCAAAGACAAAGAAACTAAAAAACTTGTATATATTTATTTCCATTTAGAAGAAAATTCTAAATATGTTTATACATTTTTAGATTCTAAAGATGAAAGTGCAGCAAAACGAATTTTGGAATTTGCAAGAATTTTTTCTAATACAAAAATTATTGTTTTAATACCAAATTTCCACAAAAAAGAAGCTAAAGCGGTCAATAAATATTTTAAAAGAGTTGCTTCAAACGTTTATGCTTGTCCAATAATCGGAGAAGATATCTATTCTTCTTTAGTTTATAACGCTTTTGCTTATATCAACCTAAACTCAACTTATTCAGCTACAATTGAAACTCTTGAAGCCTTTACTTGTGGAGTTGATGTTTTTAGTCTTAAATCAGCCGTTCTAAATGATATATTAATTGATAAAGAAAACGGCTATGTCTATAATGAGTTCGACCAATTAATCGCTGGTTTTAATGACTTTTTGATAGGAAAATTGCCTTCTTTAAAAGAAAAAGAAATAGAATTTATTAAAAAGAATGATATTAAAAAAGTTGGCTCTAGATTCATTGATATTTATAAAAAATATTTTGGAGAATAGATTATGTTAGATATTAATTACATTATTGAAAACAAAGAACACGTTAAAGAATTATTAAAAAGAAAGCTTTATGAAGCTGATATTGACTCTTTAGTCGCAAACGTTGAAGAAAAGAGAAAACTTCAAAAGCAAACCGAAGATAACAAAGCAGAACAAAACAAACTTTCTAAATCGGTCCCTCAAGTTAAAAAAGAAGGTGGAGATGTTAACGCAATTTTTGCTAAAGTTAAACAACTTGCTGCCGAAAACAAAGTTAACGAAGAAAAACTTAAAGAACTTGAAGGAAAAATTAACGAAATTTTAGTCGCTCTTCCAAATTTACCTGATGAAGATTTATTAGAAGGTGGAAAAGAAAACAACAAACCTATCTATTATTATAAAGATAAACCAGAATTTGGATTCAAGATCAAATCACACGTTGAACTTGCTGAATCTTTAGGTTTGATTGATTATGAAAGAGCAGCAAAAGTTAGCGGACACGGAACTTGGTTCTACACAAATCTTGGTGCAAGATTAGAATGGGCATTATTAAATTTCTTTATTAACGAACATATTAATGATGGATTTGAATTTATGATGCCACCACACATTTTAAATTATGAAAGTGGATTTACAGCAGGACAATTCCCTAAATTTGAAGGTGATGTATTCGAATTAAAAGGAATGGATCCAGCAAAATTCTTATTACCAACTGCTGAAACAGCACTTGTTAATTATTACAGAAACGAAATTTTAGACGGCAAAGAATTACCAAAGAAATTCTTTGCATACTCTCCATGTTATAGAAAAGAAGCCGGATCTTATCGTACTGAAGAAAGAGGTATGATTAGAGGTTACCAATTCAACAAAGTAGAAATGTTTGAATACACAAAAGAAGACGAGAGTGATAAAGCATTTGAAGAATTATTAAATAAAGCTAAAACATTAGTTGAAAAATTAGGTTTACACTTTAGAGTTTCTAAACTTGCAGCGGCTGATTGCTCCCATTCAATGGCAAGAACATATGATATTGAAGTTTATTTACCATCAATTGGAATTTATAAAGAAGTTTCATCCGTTTCTAACGCAAGAAGTTATCAAGCAAGAAGAGGTATGATGAGATATAGAGGAGAAGATGGAAAACTTCACTATATGCATACATTAAATGGAAGTGGGCTTGCAACCTCAAGAGTCTTCCCTGCAATTCTTGAACAATATCAGCAAGAAGATGGAAGCGTGATTGTTCCAGAAGTATTAAGACCTTATATGGGTGGAATTGAAGTAATTAAACCTATCAAAAAATAAATTTTTCTATTATAATTATTAAGCCGTTACGAGCAACATCTTCGAACCAGGTCAGGACAGAAATGTAGCAGCCTTAAGATTATTGTTGTCTGTGTAACGGTTTTTCTTTTGAAAAATATCATAAATTTGTAAAATTTATATATGTTTTTAGATGAAAAATTCATGGAAATTGCAATAAAAGAAGCAAAAATTGCATATGAAGAAAACGAGATACCTGTTGGAGCTGTATTGATTGATAATTTTTCACATGAAGTAATCGCCAAAGCACACAACAACAAAGAAAAGAAAAACGACATAACTGGACACGCCGAAATTAACGTAATAAAAAAGGCCGAAAAAAAGCTGAAAAATTGGCGACTTGAAAATACAACGTTATATGTAACACTTGAACCTTGCCCGATGTGTATGAGTGCAATTCTACAAGCGAGGATCTCTAGAGTTGTTTATATGTTAAACGATAAAGAACTAGGAGCGGCACACAGCAAAACCGATTTAACGAAAATTTATAAAACCAATACTACGGTTTTTAAAACCGAAGAAAACTCGGAATATTATAAAATTTTCCAGGACTTTTTCAAAAAACACAGGAAATAATATAAAATTTCTGAGGAAAATGAAAAAAAGTATATCTTTTTTTAAATTTTCTTAGGAATTTTGCAAAATTTTACTTTTTAATTTCTGAATTTATATCTTCTTGAGTTAAGTTTATTTCTTTTGCAAATTCAATAGCTTCTTTAATTGAATCTTCGAATTTTGCGTCGCTTAACGATTCTAATTTCTTTAGACAAACTGTTTTGTTCAAATTATATGCTACTAATTTATCGCCATACGAAAGTGATAAAGCCTCTATCATTTCATTGGAAAGCTGAATTTCTCCGTTCTATCCTATAGTTAAAATTTCAAATTTCATAATTTGCCTCTCAAGAAAGGAATAATAT
>CALVRY010000032.1 GCA_944358755.1 uncultured Bacilli bacterium | reverse complement strand
TGTACTGATATTAAAAGTGTTTCCGTTATAGGTGTAGGTAAGAATATACCCCTCTGAACTACTTGTTACTGAACTACAACCTGAAAGGGAAATTGTGGCTAATGCAGCTAAAGCTAAGCTTATCGATTTCTTTCTTTTGATCATAATCAATCCTTTCACATAAAAAATATCGCTAAAAAATAATTAGCGTTAATAATTTTATACTATAAGTATAAATAACACAACATAGAAAAATTCGTAAATTTCATGTCTTCAAAAATTTTAACTAAAATTCGTTTTTTTTCAATGAATATTGTTAAAATTCGTGAAAATTTGTCAGTTATTTTCACATTTAATTATCAAATTATTTTATTCTTAAACTTAATTGGTTTAAAATATGTTGCTTGAGGAATAACTATGGATGTTTTAGAGATAAAAGATTTACATGTTACTGTTGAAAACAAAGAAATATTAAAAGGATTAAACTTAACTATACAAAAAGGTGAAAAAGTAGCTTTACTTGGTCCTAATGGACATGGAAAAAGTACCTTACTTAACGCAATTATGGGCAATTCTCGTTATAAAATTACCAAAGGCAAAATTTTATTAAATGGGGAAAATGTTCTTGAAATGAAAGTTGATGAAAGAAGTAGAAAAGGTCTATTTTTAGCTTTCCAAAATCCAGTTGAAATTCCTGGAGTTATTAGTGCTGATTTTTATAAAAGCGCTATTCAAGAACACAGCGAAAAAAGAGTTTCTCTCTACCAATTTTATAAAGTTTTAGATGATGCTTCAAAAGAAGTTAAAATTCCTTTTGAAATGTTTAATCGACCACTTAATGATGGTTTTAGTGGTGGGGAAAAGAAAAGAAACGAAATCTTACAAATGATGCTTTTAAATCCTAAAATTGCAATGCTTGATGAGATTGATAGTGGACTTGATGTTGATGCTATTAACACAGTCAGTGAATGCATTAATAAACAATTCAACGAAAAAGGCACTGGTTTTTTAATTATTTCTCACTATGCACGTCTTTTTGAATTAATTAAGCCAACAAGAAGTGCTGTTATTATTAATGGAAAAGTCGTTTTAGAAGGCGGACCTGAAGTTTATAAACGTATCGACAAAGAAGGATACGAGTGGATTAAAGATGAATTTAATATTTCAATTGAAAACGAAAATGAAAAAGCAATGAATCAAGTTTCAATTGGAGTTTGTGCTACAAAAGAGATTATTAAAAATGAAAAGTAATCCTAATAATTTTATATCTTTTTTAAACGAAAAAGAGCAAACTTTAAACATCAAAAAGGGTGAAGTTTTAAACATAAATCTTGTTGATATTTTTGATGCAAATTTAGATATTTTTCTTCAAGAAAATAGTGTTTGTAATTTACGTATTTTTTACAAAAACGAAAAAAATAGTTTAGTTTTGCACGGAAATTTAACAAAAAACTCGGCTTTAAACATTTATTTTGCTGATTTTTCAAGTGGCGACTCAACGCTTTCTAGCAATGTTATTTTGCTAGATGAAAACGCAAAATCTTCTTTTAAATTTTCTTCTTTAACAAAAAATGAAGATCACAAAAAATATTCAATTTCTTTTTCTCATATTGGCGGAAAAACAGTTTCTGAACTTGAAGGATATTCGGTAAATATGGACTCTTCAAGATTAAAAGTAGAGGGTGTTTCTCACATTGAAAAAGACTCTATTAAATCGAAAGCGAGTCAAAAAATTAGGTCTATTCTTTTTGATGAAACAAGTTCGGCTATCGCAAATCCAATATTAAAAATTGATTGCGATGATATTGAAGCGAATCATGCTTGTGCCATTGGTAGTTTAAATGATGACCATCTTTTCTATTTATTAAGTAGAGGAATTCCTCTAAATGATGCAAAAAAATTAATAACTTATGGTTACTTAAACCCAATTGTGCACTATTTTGATGAAGACGACCAAAAAGAATTAAAAGAATTAATAGAGGGAGGAATTTAAAATGTTTGATGTAACAAAGATTAGAAATGACTTCCCAATGCTTGATGGAACTAAAAAAAGCAGCAACAACAAACCATTAATTTATTTAGATAACGCTGCAACAACTTTTAAACCTTATTCAGTTATTGAAGCATGTGATGAATATTATAAAAACGAATCAGTAAATGCTCATCGTGGAGATTATGATGTTGCTTATAAAGTCGATTCAAAAATTGATGAAATAAGAGAAAAAGTTGCTAAATTTTTTAATGCCAAGAAAATTGAAATAGTCTTTACAAGCGGTTGCTCAATGAGCATGAATCTCGTCGCTTTTGGTTATGGATTTAAATATTTAAAAGAAGGCGATGAAATTTTACTTACTGAAGCAGAACACGCAAGTAATGTTCTCCCTTGGTTTAAAGTTAGCGAACTAACTGGTGCCAAAATTAGATATATTCCTTTAACTAAAGAAGGCCGATTAACAGCTGAAAACCTTAAAAAAGTAATGAATGAACACGTAAAAGTTGTAAGTGTTGCACAAGTTACTAATGTTTTAGGCTTTAAAAACGATATTAAAGAATTATCAAAAATTGCTCATGAATATGGTGCAATTTTAGTTTGTGATGCTGCACAAAGTGCTCCACATATGAAAATTGATGTCAAAGATTTAGATTGTGACTTTATGTGTTTAAGCGGACATAAAATGTGTGGACCTACTGGAATTGGTGTTTTATATGGTAAATATGAACTTTTAAAAATCACCGATCCTTTTATGACTGGAGGAGGAGATAATGCTCGTTTTGATATGTGCGGAAATGTTGCTTATCTTGAACCACCTGCAAAATTTGAAGCTGGCACAATGAATATTGCTGGAATTTATGGACTTGGCGCTGCAATTGATTATTTAAGCGCGATTGGAATGGATGAAATTGAAAAATATGAAGGCGAACTTCATGATTATGCAATTTCAAAACTTAAAACTATTAAGGATTTAATTATTTATAACGAAACAGCAGATAGTGGAATTATCACTCTTAACTATAAAGGGGTCTTTGCTCAAGATGAAGCTAGCTATTTAAATAGTCATGGAATTTGTGTAAGAAGTGGCGAACACTGCGCAAAACTTTTAAAAGATATCTTAAAAGTGCCAGCCACTGTTCGAGTTAGTTTATATTTTTATAACACTAAAGAAGAAATTGATGCTTTATATGAAGCACTTAAAAATGGAGGTAATTTTCTAGATGCCTATTTCAATTAGTCCTCAAATGATGAGAGAAATCATCATGGATCATTACAATAATCCAATTAATAAAAAAGTTCCTAGCGACTTAACAGATTATAAATCCATTAGAATGGATAGTGATTCATGCATTGATGACATCACAATTTATTTAAAAATTGTTGGTGATAAAATTGTTGATGCTTCTTTTGATGGAGTAGCTTGCACAATTTCAACTGCAAGCACCGATATTTTATGTGAACTTATTAAAGAAAAAAGTACAAAAGATGCTTTATATATTGTCGAACAATATAAGAATATGATTTATGAAAAAGAGTTTGATGATTCTGTTTTAGATGAATTAATTGTTTTTATTAATACACATAAACAAGCTGCACGTATTAAATGTGCTACACTTGGTTCAAACGGAATTGAAGATATTATTGATGGAAAAAGCGATAAGTAATTATGAACGAGAAAGAAAAGATAAATTTAAAAGAAGATAAGGAATATCAATACAACTTTAAAGATAAAGTTGATAGCATTTTTTCAACTGGGAAAGGAATTAACGAAGAAGTTGTTAAAGAAATTTCTCGTGCCAAAAACGAACCAGAATGGATGCTTAATTTTCGACTTGATGCTTATCGTAAATTTATAAAAATGCCTTTTCCCAATTTTGGACCAGATGTCACAAATTTAGATTTTGATAGTTTTACTTATTTTACGCGTTACGCAAAAGGTGATAAAACAAACTGGGAAGAAGTTCCTGAGACCATCAAAAATACATTTAAAAAACTTGGCATTCCTGAACAAGAACAAAAATATTTAAGTGGGGCTGCCACTCAATATGAATCAGAAATGGTTTATCACAACATGCTTAAAGAAGTTGAAGAAAAAGGCGTTATTTTTCTTTCAACAGATATGGCACTTAAACTTTATCCAGACTTAGTTAAGAAATTTTTTGGCACAGTTGTGCCAGTTGCTGATAATAAATTTTCAGCACTAAATGGTGCAGTTTGGAGTGGAGGTAGTTTTATTTATGTCCCAAAAGGGGTAAAACTTGAAAAACCTCTTCAATCATATTTTAGAATTAATAACGAAAAAACAGGACAATTTGAAAGAACTTTAATTGTTTGTGATGAAGGAAGTGATGTCCATTATGTTGAAGGATGTACTGCTCCTATTTATTCAAAAGAATCACTTCATGCAGCTGTTGTCGAAATTATAGTCATGAAAGGCGCTAAATGTCGTTATTCAACCGTTCAAAATTGGTCGAATAATATCGTAAATTTAGTTACTAAGAGAGCTTATGTTTATGAAGATGGCATTATGGAATGGATTGATGGCAATATTGGTAGTCAAATCAATATGAAATATCCTGCATGTGTTTTAAAAGGTGAAAGAGCAAAAGGAATTTGCATTTCAATTGCAGTTGCAGGAAAAGGTCAATTCCAAGATGCTGGAGCTAGAATGATTCATGAAGCACCAAATACAACAAGTTCGATTATTTCTAAATCAATCGTTAAAAATGGTGGTGTTTCAAATTATCGTGGAACTTGTAGAATTAAAAAGGAGGCAATTAATTCTAAAGCTCATGTTGAATGTGACACTTTAATCCTTGATTCAATCTCAAAATCAGATACTATACCAAAGAATGAATGTCACAATAATTCAAGTTTCTTAGAGCACGAAGCTACTGTTAGTAAAATTAGCGAAGATCAATTATTCTATCTTATGAGTAGAGGAATAAGCGAAAAAGATGCAACTCAAATGATTATTATGGGATTTATTGAACCATTCTCAAAAGAATTACCAATGGAATATGCAGTTGAACTTAATCAACTTATTAAAATGGACATGGAGGGAAGTGTTGGTTAATGATTAATTACGATTATGATGTAATTGTAGTTGGTGGAGGCCACGCAGGATGCGAGGCTTCTTTTGCGTGTGCTCATCGAGGCGACAACACTTTATTAATCACTTTAAACATTAAAATGGCCGCTAACATGCCTTGCAACCCTTCAATTGGCGGAAGCGCTAAAGGAATTGTTGTTAGAGAAATTGATGCACTTGGTGGCATGATGGGTAAAATTTGTGATCAAGAATATCTTCAAATGAAGATGCTAAATACTAAAAAAGGCCCTGGAGTCCAATGTTTAAGAGCACAAGCTGATAAAAAAAGATATCCTCATCATATGCAAGAGGCACTTTTAAATACCAAAAATTTAACTGTAATTGAAGGTGAAGTAAAAAAAGTTCTCCATGATGAAGAAAAAGTTATAGGTGTTGTTTTAGATAATGGCAAAGAAATATATGGTAAAGCAATAGTTCTTGCAACTGGCACATATATGGATAGCGAAATTTTAAGAGGACACAATAAAATTTCGGCCGGACCAGATGGGGAAAAACCAAGTGTTGGTTTAAGTGATTCATTAAAAGAAATGGGTTTAAAACTCCAAAGATTAAAGACTGGTACACCTCAAAGAATCGCAAAAGAATCGATTGATTTCTCGAAAACTGAAATTCAATATGGAAACGTTGAAGATCAAGCCTTTAGCTATGAAACACACTCATTTATACCATTAAAAGATCAAATTCCATGTTGGTTAATTTATACAACCCCAAAAACTCACGAAATTATTCGTGCTAATTTAGATAAAAGCGCGATGTATGGAGGAATTGTTACAGGCGTTGGTCCAAGATATTGTCCTTCAATTGAAGATAAAATCGTTAGATTTTCCGATAAACCTCGTCATCAACTCTTTTTAGAACCTGAGAGTTATGATACAAATTCTATTTATCTACAAGGTTTTTCAACAAGTATGCCAGAGGATGTTCAAATTGAAATGGTCCATTCTTTGCCAGGTTTAGAAAATGCAAAAATTTTAAAATATGCGTACGCAATTGAATATGAAGCGCTTGAAAGTGATGAATTCGACGTTTCATTAATGACTAAAAAGTGGAAAGGTTTATTTATTAGTGGTCAAATTTGTGGCACAAGCGGATATGAAGAAGCTGCAGGATTGGGATTGATTGCTGGAATTAATGCTTCAAAATATATTCATGGCGAAGAACCTTTTGTTCTTAAAAGAGATGAAGCCTATATTGGTGTAATGATTGATGATTTAATCACAAAAGGTACAAAAGAACCTTATAGATTGTTAAGTAGTAGAGCTGAATATCGTTTACTTTTAAGAAGCGATAATGCTGATCTTAGACTTACTGAATACGGTCATCAACTTGGTTTGATCAGTGAAGAAAGATACCAAAAATTTGTCGAAAAGAAGAAAAAAATGCATAAAATCGCAGAAATTCTTGATAAAACATATTTTGGCGCAACAAGTAAAATTAATTCTTATTTAACATCACTTGGCTATGAAAAACTTTCAAGTGGCGTAAAAGGAACTGATATTTTAAAAAGAAATGGTGTTTCTTATCATGAATTAAAGAATTATCTTCCGATCAATGAAGATTTAGAACTTGATAATTTAAGCGAATTTGAACTCGAAGTCATGATTAAATATCAAGGATATATCGAAAATGAAAGAAAAGAAGCACAAAAATTCAGAAAACTTGAAAATATTAAACTCTCCAAAGATATTGACTATTTAAATATGGATGGTTTAAGGCTTGAGGCGAGACAAAAATTAGATAAAGTAAGACCTGATACATTAGGACAAGCAAGTAGAATAAGTGGAGTTAACCCTAGCGATATTTCTGTTTTGGTATTAAATTTAAAAAAATAAAAGATTATGTTAATAAATGATTTAAAAAATATAGATTTTCTTATTGAACTTGATGATAACAAGCTTTTTTTGCTTGAAAAATACCAAAATTTAACTTTAGAAATGAATAAAGTTATGAATTTAACTGGCAATGATACACCAGAAGAATTCGCAACAAAAAATGTTTTAGATTCTTTACTTTTAGTTAAATATTTGAATTTTGATATTAAAGGAAAAAATATTGTTGATATTGGAAGTGGCGCTGGCTTACCTGGAATTCCGCTAGCGATTTATTTTCCTGAAACCAAATTTTATTTATTAGAACCAATTAAAAAAAGATGCAATTTCTTAAATAAAGTAGTTGAAGAACTTTCATTAAAAAATGTAGTTGTTATTAATGAACGCGCTGAAGAATTAGTAAAAGAAAAAAGATCCTTTTTTGATGCAGCAACTGCTAGAGCAGTTTCTAGTTTAAATATACTTTTAGAACTATCGATGCCTTTAGTTAAAATTGGTGGTTTTTTTATCGCTTATAAGGGCAAAAACTACGAAAAGGAGTTAATTAGTAGTAAATTAGCACTTAATGAGTTGAAAACTAGTAGTAAATTAGTAGTAAATTGCGTAGTTCCAAATACTAATGATGAGAGAAGTTTCATATTTTTTGAGAAAAAAGAAGAAATTTCTAACAAATATCCAAGAAGTTATAGTTTAATAAAAAAGAGACCTTTATGAGTTGGATTATTTCTATTGTTAACCAAAAAGGCGGGGTAGGGAAAACAACAACCGCTATAAATTTAGCTTCTTCTTTATCAACTTTTGGGAAGAAAGTTTTAATTGTGGATTTTGATGCTCAAGGAAATAGTTCAAGAGGTTATGGCATCGATATTTCATTATTAAATAAAACTATTTATGAAGCTCTTATTGGAAAATACGATATTAATGCTATTATAAAGAAGACATTAGTTAAAAATGTTGATGTTGCACCTGCAAATTTGAGATTATCTAATTTTGAAAGTGAAACGGTTGGAACAGTACAAGATCCGTTTAAGATTCTTAAAAATGTTCTATCGAAACTCACAAAAAATTATGATTTTATCTTAATTGATTGCCCACCAAGTTTAGGTTTATTGTCAATCAATGCTTTAAGTGCATCGAATTCAGCTCTTATTCCTGTTCAATGTGAATATTTTGCAATGGAAGGATTGGCGCAAGTATTATCGATCATTAAGAGAGTGCAATCATCTTACAATCGCGATCTTGAAATTGAAGGTTTTTTACTCACAATGTATGAAACTCGTTCAACATTAGGCAAAGAAATTGTGAGCCAAGTACGTGGACTTTTTAGAGAAAACACATTTAATGTTGAAATTCCTCGTAATATTTCAATTAGTGAATCAAGCGGAAAAGGTATTCCGGTAAATTTATATAAGCCAACTAGTGCTGGAGCAAGAGCTTACATGCAACTTGCAAAGGAGATTTTAGAGAATGAAAGCAGAAGAAAAGAAGAATGGAACTGTTCAAAGTGATTTAAAAACCTTAATCGAACGTTTCTCAAAAAATGATGTTATAAGCGACATCGACAAAAATTATCAAAGGGAAAATGTTAAATATTTAACATATGATGATATTGTCGACAATGCTTTTATTAAAGAAGCAAAAATCGATAAAGAAACTATTAAAAGTATTGAAAAATCTATCGTTGAAAGAGGAATTTATAATCCTTTAATCGTCAGAGAGAGTAAAAAAGGAAAATATGAAGTTATTATTGGAAGAAAAAGATGGCTTGCTTCTAAAAAACTTGAATATAAAAAGATTCCTGTAATTATCAAAAATTATGATGATCAAGAAACATTATTAATTCTTCTCTGTGACGCAAGAGAAAATAAAAACTTTAACCCAATCGAAATTGCTTTAGTTATTAAACATTTAGCTGAAGATTTTGGCTATAAAATGAAAGATATTGCTGATATTATGCACGTTTCTACTGGGCAAGTTAGTAACTATATTTCTTTATTATCTATGCCAGAAGATGTAATTTATGATATCTCAACTAATAAACTTTCTTTCGGTCATGCAAAAGCTATCTCAAGACTTAAAGAAAAAGATATTAAGACAATAATTAAAAAGATTTATGCATATAATTTAAGTGTTAGAGATACTGAAAAACTCGCTTTTAATCTTGAAGATAAGAATTTAAAGATTAAAAAAGATTATGTTATCAGAAAAAAAGATAAAAGTATTATTATCAAAATTAATAATGATGTAAATTTTGATAAAATCTACAAAAAAATCTCAGAATTTTTAAAAAAAGAAATATAAATTCAAAATTTAGTATATAATGATATTGCTTCAGGGACGGTGAGATTCCGTATTGGTGGTATACCCCACGAGAGTGTAAACTCAGAACTAGTGAAATTCTAGTGGCAGCAGTTAAAGTCTGATATAAAGAAGTGATACATAACTTTTTTAGGACCTGGAGTGTTTGGAGGTCCTTTTTTTATGAACGTTTCACGCCGAAAAGTAATTAATTACATTTCTCAAACCGCTATTTTTGGTGGATTAGCGGCAATTTTATATTGTGTGCCGGGATTACAATTTCAATTACCATTTGTTGCGCCAGGATTTATGTCAATTCATCTTGATGAAATTCCAATTTTAATATCATCGTTTGCTTATGGCCCTTTACTTGGAGTCTTTGAAATTGTTTTAAAAACATTAATTAAGCTTCCGATGACTAGTAGTCTTTGCGTTGGTGAACTTGGCGATATGTTATATTCTTTCGCCTTAATTATTCCTGCTGCATTAATTTATAAGAAAAATAGAACGATAAAAGGAGCAGGAATCGGGCTTCTAGTTGGTGTTTTATGCAATTTATTTATGACAACAATCGTAAATTTATATACGATTTTCCCATTTTATAAATTTGTATATGGTTTTGAAGATGGATATATAGCAGGTGCGTTCAATGCAATATTTAATTGGGGCATCGTAAATGATTTAGATCCTCGAATTGCGATTTTACTTATACCTTTTAATGTAATAAAAGATGCAATAGTGGTTGGAGTAACTTTCATTTGCTATAAACCTTTAAGATTTATTTGTGAAAAAGTTTATAAATATTAAAAAACACAAAAAAACTCTCCTTTTTAGGAGAGTCATTTTTTAAATTTTATATATCTTATTCTTTTTCGATAGCACCAACTGGGCAATTTCCAGCAGCATCATCGAAATCAGCATCTGCGAGTTCACCAACAACTGTTGCTTTACCTTCATCATCGAAAGCAAATGTATCTGGATAGCTTCCAACACATAAACCGCAACCGATGCAAGCTTCTTTGTTTACTTTAACTTTAACTGACATTTTCCTTAACCTCCGATAACTTATTTTATCAATTATATTGTTTTTTACAAGTCTTTTTGGCTATTTATAGGATTAACACTAATGAAAATTTATTAGTAAAAATTCGATTAAAATCCGCAAAAATTAATAGAGCATTATCTATTTAAATATATAAAAAGTAAAGGTGCAAAAATAATTCACATTTTTAATACTTTTATTTGGTAAATATTACTGAATCGAGCAAATGTAAACCCTTACAATGACAAAAATTAATGAAAAAACGTAAAAAATTAGAAAAAATCATATATTTATTGTGTTTAATTTGAAGTTAATTTGTTATATACTAATAACGGTAAAATTCTTAAGGAGGAATTTATAAATATGGCTATTAGAGTAGCAATTAATGGATTCGGAAGAATCGGACGTCTAGCATTCAGACAAATGTTCAGAGCAAAAGGATATGAAATCGTTGCTATTAACGATTTAACAGATCCAAAGATGTTAGCAAATCTTTTAAAGTATGACTCAGCTCAAGGTAGATATGCTTTAGCAGATAAAGTTACATCAACTGATCACTCAATCGTTGTCGATGGCGATGAAATTGAAATCTTAAGCGAAAAAGATGCAGCAAATCTTCCATGGAAAAAACTTGGTGTTGATGTTGTCTTAGAATGTACAGGTTTCTATACAAAGAAAGAAAAAGCAATGGCACACATCAATGCAGGTGCTAAAAAAGTTATCATCTCTGCTCCAGCAGGAAACGATTTAAAGACAATCGTTTATGGTGTTAACGAACATACATTAACAACAGATGATCAAATCATCTCCGCAGCTAGCTGTACAACAAACTGCTTAGCTCCTATGGCAAATGCCTTAAATCAACTTTATCCAATTCAATCTGGTATCATGACAACAGTTCATGCTTACACAGGTGACCAAATGGTACTTGATGGACCACATAGAAAAGGTGATTTAAGAAGAGCAAGAGCTGCAGCTGTTAACATCGTTCCTAACTCAACTGGTGCTGCAAAAGCTATCGGACTTGTTATCCCAGAATTAAATGGTAAATTAATCGGTAGTGCACAAAGAGTTCCTGTCTGCACAGGTTCAACAACAATTCTTGTCGCAGTCGTCGAAGGAAAAGATGTCACTAAAGAAAGCATTAATGAATATATGAAAGCTCACACATCAGCTTCATATGGATACAATGAAGATCCAATCGTTTCTTCAGATGTTATCGGTATGACATATGGTT
>CALVRY010000031.1 GCA_944358755.1 uncultured Bacilli bacterium | reverse complement strand
TTGAAGAATTTGGTTTTTCATCATTTTTATTTTCTTCAAATTCACGATGTGATAATTTGATCTTTCCATGATCATCGATATCAATAACTTTAACTTTTAAAGTGTCGCCAACTTTAACAACATCATGAGCATCTTTTACATATCCCCATGCAAGTTTTGAAACGTGGCATAAGCCTTCTTTATCACCAAATAATTTAACGAAAGCGCCATATTCTTCAACACGAGTTACTTCGCCTTCAAACTCTTCTCCGACTTCAACTTCGCGAACTATACTTTCAATAATTGATTTAGCTTTTTCAATGCTTTCTTTATCAGTGTGATAAATTGTAACTTTTCCATCATCCTCAATGTCGATTTTAACATCATTACATTTTTCGATAATATCATTGATAACTTTACCACCACTTCCAATAACATCTTTAATCTTATCTTTATCAATATAGAATGTTTCAAATTTAGGTGCGTATTTAGAAAGTTCTTTTCTTGGTTCAGCGATTGCTTTTGACATAACTTCTCTAATTTGAGCTCTTGCAGAGTGAGCTTGCATTAAAGCATCATGTAAGATTTCTCTTGTGACACCTTTAATTTTAATATCCATTTGTAAAGCTGTAACACCAACTTCAGTGCCAGCAACTTTGAAATCCATATCACCAAAGTGATCTTCAAGACCTTGGATATCGGTAAGAATTGTATATGGGTGATTTCCATCGAGTGGTCCACTTGTAATTAAACCCATTGCAATTCCACTAACCATTCTCTTAATTGGTACACCAGCCGCCATAAGTGCCATACAGGAGGCACAAATTGAAGCTTGAGATGAAGAACCGTTCGATTCACAAACTTCAGCAACACATCTAATCGTATAAGGGAATTCTTCTTCACTTGGTAAAACGTAACTTAATGCTCTTTCACCTAAAGCACCATGACCAATTTCTCTTCTTCCTGGAGTGCCCATTCTTCCGATTTCACCAACTGAGAATGGAGGGAAGTTATAATGATGCATCCAACGTTTATGATCTTCTGGAGATAAACTTTCAAGAATTTGTTCATCATCTTTAATGCCAAGAGTACAAGTTGAAATAACTTGTGTTTGACCTCTTGTAAACATTGCAGAACCATGAACTCTTGGTAATAAATCAACTTGAGCATCAAGTGGTCTAATTTCATCAACTTTTCTACCATCTGGTCTGATTTTTTCAACAGTAATAAGTCTTCTGACTTCATCTGCAACCATTTTTTCAAGAATATCGTTAACCATTAACATAGTTAATCGATGATCTTTGTCGTCTTTATAAGATCTTGCATCATAGTCATCAATAATTTCTTTTTTGAGTGCATCGATAGCGTTTTGTCTTTCTAACTTATCAAAAATAGAAATTGATTTGACCATTTTGTCATAAATTCTGTCATAAATGTCTTTTTTGATTGCTTCATCTGGTGCATATAAAGAGACTTCTCTTTTCGCTTTTCCGATTTCTTTAGCAATTTCTTTTTGGAAGGCACAAAGTTTTTTGATTGCTTCGTGACCAAACATAATTGCATCAAGCATTACATCTTCACTTAATTCATTTGCGCCAGCTTCAACCATGTTAATTGCTTCTTCAGTTCCGGCAACAGCAAGGTTTAATTCGCTCTTTTCTCTTTCTTCAACGCTTGGGTTAATAACGAATTCACCATTAACTCTTCCAACATATACACCAGCAATTGGTCCATCGAATGGAATATCACTAATTGATAATGCAAGAGATGAGCCAAACATTGCAGTCATTTCAGGAGTTGCATCTAAATCAACACTCATTACAGTGTTAACAATTTGGACTTCATTTCTAAATCCTTCTGGGAACATTGGACGAATAGGTCTATCAATTAATCTAGCTGTTAAAGTTGCATGTTCTCCAGGTCTTCCCTCTCTTCTTAAGAATCCACCAGGAATTCTTCCGATAGCATATTGCTTTTCTTCATAACCAACAGTAAGTGGGAAGAAATCACCTTCTTTTGGTTCATCACTACAGCAAACTGTAGATAAAACGACAGTATCATTAAATCTTACTAATACTGCACCATCAGCTTGTTTGGCAATCTCGCCAGTCTCTACAACAAGCTTCTTTCCATAAAATTCAAATTCAAAAACTTTTTTCATTCTCTTTTTCCTTATATAAACAAAAGTATTTTATACTTTTTACTTAAAGATTTCATCTCAAAAATTAAGATAAAATTCACATAAAAAACTATAGAAAAAATCAAAATATCCCTAAAATTTTTAATATTTTCCCAATTTATTTAAAAAAAGCTATATTATTTAAAAATTTCTACTGTTTTTTCAAAATTTTCTATAATTTCTTGGACTTTATTAAAGCCATCAGCCATAGGAAATCCATCTACTAAAGCGTGTGATGTAGTTAAATTTAAAGTCATTTTATAGCGATCGTTTTCTAAAACATATTTTCCCCATAAAGCTCTAGTACAACTTTGACTTGATTTATCTCCATAAATCATCGGATGTGTCATCCCAATAAAATCTAAAGTTGGCAAGCAAGAAAAATAAAATTCATCATATAAAGAACTGTCATTATAATCTTCGCGGTGATTTATATTTGTTTTTTCGTATTCTTTTACTTCGTAAACTCTTTTATAAAATTCTGAATAGCTTTTTGTATACTCGATTTTTGCGTTGTTATAAGTATTATCAATACATTTAATTGTAAAAGTTGGATTTATGAAATCGTATAAACGAACTTCGTTATTCACATAACGTAATCTAAATTCTTCAATTTCGTTAAGAGCAACAGTCAAAACATACAAAAAATTAATGAAAAATGACGTTTTTGTTCTTTTTGAATATAAAACTAAGTTTGTGACATCTAATCTTACATCAATTCCATAAGTTGTATTATCAAAAGAATTAAACCACAAAAATTGAGTTTTTCTATTCCACTTAGAAACATCAATGACCTTGTAATTGTTTTTCATAAATTAGCTCATTACTCCAGTTACAAAAAGAATAATCAATAATGCACCAAGAACAATTCTATAGTAGCCAAAACCAATAAAGGTGTGCTTTTTAATGAATTTCATCAATGTATTAATGATAATTAAAGAGGTAATAAATGCGGATAATAAGCCAAAAACCATATATAAGGTCATGTTAAGATCCCAAGCTACGCCTTTACCCATAAATGAGATGAATTTCACTAAACTTGCTCCAACCATAACAGGGATTGAAAGATAGAAACTAAATTCAGCTCCGCATGTTCTAGAGCAACCTAATAAAAGTGCAGTAACGATGGTTACACCACTTCTTGAAGTGCCAGGAATTAAACTTAAAATCTGTGAAATACCAATTATTAAAACAATCGTATAAGACATGTCGCTTGTCGACTGGTATTTAAAATATGTTTGATTTTTCCCAATAAGACCAATTTCTTGGCAACTTATAAAGTTCTTTTGGTCTTTTTTGAGATGATTTTCGAGAAGAATGAAGATAATTCCGTAAATAATTAAAGCAATAGAAACAACAATTGTGTTATCTAAATAAGAGTCAAGTCCTGTAATTTGTAAAGCTAAAGCAACAAACACTACAGGTAAAACGCCAATAATTATTTTTAACCACGTTTTCCAAATATTGTTTCTTTGGTTTTTATCTAGTTTTGGATTAATTGGATTTAATTGCTTGAAGAATTTCAATATGACCGCAAATATTGCTCCAAGTTGAATTACAACTAAAAAGAAATCCCAAAATTCAGGGTAAGTATCTTGTACCCTAAAAAATCCATCTAATATTATTAAATGGCCTGTTGAAGATATCGGTAGCCATTCGGTTATTCCTTCTACCACCCCATAAAGTAATGCCTGTAAAATAACTATAAATATTTCCATAAGCGAAACTATTATACCATTAATAAAATTAATTACAAAACTAAAAATCTACTAAAAAACTACTAAATTTCAACTAAAAACCTCGCAAAACTAAACTATTTTTGCATATTGCGCATTATATAGTTCGTAATAGAATCCATGTTTTTCAAGTAATTCCTTGTGTTTTCCTGCTTCAATTATAGCCCCATCTTTCATTACTAAAATAAGATCGCTGTTAATAATTGTTGATAAACGATGCGCAATAACGAAGGAAGTTTTTCCTTTCATGAGTAAATTAAATGCTTCAGAAATTTTCATTTCAGTTCTCGTATCAATGTTACTTGTTGCTTCATCTAAAATCATAATCTTAGGATTAACTAACATAACTCTTGCTATTGAGATTAATTGTTTTTGACCAACACTTAAACCTGAATAATCGTTAATATAGGTGTCAAATCCGTTTGGTAAACGCATTATAAAATCATAACAATTTGCTTTACGACAGGCTTCAATTATCTCTTCTTCACTTGCATCGTTTTTACCATAAGTAATATTTTCTCTAACCGTACCAGAAAATATCCAAGTATCTTGTAGGACCATACCAAATGATTTTCTTAAAGAATTTTTTAGTATAGATTTAGTATCTGTTTCATCAAAAGATATTTCACCACTATTAGGATCATAAAATCTTAATAAAAGATTAATTATGGTTGTTTTGCCACATCCCGTTGGCCCTACTATCGCTATCTTTTGTCCTTGTTCAACTTTCAAATTGAAATCTTTAATAATTTGCTTTTTACCATCGTAAGAAAAATTAACATTTTCAAAATTAATCTTTTCAACTGTTTTTTCTATTATTTTTGTGCCTTCGTTTATATCGTTTTTCTCATCTAAAACCGCATTAAGTCTCTTTAAAGAAGATAAACCAGTTTGAATTTCAGGTATGCAGTTTGAAATTTCGTTAAATGGTTTTGCAAATTGATTTGAATATTGAATGAAAGTTAAAATCGTACCGACGGTACAACTAGCTCCAAGAATCATATTTCCATCTTTATAAGAAAACGCACAAAGTAAAGCAGCAACCATACCAACAATAGCGTAAGTTGAATTATTTACAAGCCTCGTAACTGGATTAGCTAAACTTCCAGCAAATTGAGCTTTTTGGCCAACTTTATATAAATCTTTATTTATATTTGCAAATTCAATAATCGAATCTTTCTCGTAGTTATTTGATTTAATAACATCAATGTTATTTATACTTTCTAAGCTTAAAGCTCCTAAATCACCAACAATCTTTGATTGTGATTTAAAATATTTGTTAGTTTTATGAGCTAAATTATAAGAAATTAAAAAACCAAATGGTGTTAAAAATACGACAACTAAGCCTAAAATCCAGTTAAATATAAACATAATAATAAATGTTACGATAATTTGAATTATGCCTTGATAAAATTGTCTAAAACCACTTATTAAAGCAACATTTAAATTATCAGAGTCATTGATAACTCTTGAAACTAAATCACCATGTGGATGCTCATCAATATAGGCAATTGAAACTTCATTTAATTTCTTAAATACATCGTCTTTTACATTTTTCGTGACTCTTTCAACGAAAAGTCCGTTAAAATATTCAAATAAGAATTGGAAAATCAAAACTAAAACAATCAAAATAACGGAAATTATTAAATACCTAAAAAAGTAAGTATCAAAAAGAGATATACCATTTGTAAGCGCTAATGTGATTTCATCAATCGCTTTACCAAAAAATAATGGAGTTAAGCACATCGCAACAACAAAAATTAAGGCGCAAATTAAAGAAGAAACTAAAAATCCAGGATATCTTTTTATGTATGAAAATAATCTATTTGATTTTTTCATAATCTTCACCATATTGAGAAATAAAAATCTCTTTATAAACCTTGCTCTTCTTTAATAATTCTTCATGAGTTCCAATATTTTCAACTTCACCATGATACATAACAATGATTTTGTCACAATTTAATAAACTAGATACTCTTTGAGCAATAATAATTGTTGTTTGTTCTTTGTTTCCAAAAATATTTTGTTTAAGTTCTTTTTCAGTCAAATAATCAAGGGCACTTGTTGAATCGTCTAAAATCAAAGTTTCAGAATTTTTAACTAAGGCACGAGCAATTGATAATCGTTGTCTTTGTCCACCACTTAAATTTTTTCCACCTTCCTCAATTTCATAATCTAAAAAATTTAGGAATTTTTTAACAAAATCATAAGAACAAGATTTTTTCAAAGCTTCAATCATTTCTTCTTCAGTAGCATTTCGATTTCCGACAAGTAAATTGGATCTAATTGTCCCTTTAAATAAAACCGCTTTTTGATTTGCGATGCTAATCTCTTCATGAAGAGCATTTAAATCATAGTCTTTTATATCGTGACCCTTATATAAAATTTCGCCAGCACTTCTATCAAAAAATCTATCGATAAGTTTTATAAGGGTGGACTTACCACTTCCAGTTCCTCCAATGATACCAACTTTTTCACCACTAAAAATTTCAAAATTTAAGTTTTTTACAACATTGTTTTCGCCTTCATTATATCTAAAACTTACATTATCAAATTTAATTAAACTTTCGCCATTTTTAACAGAAAACCTCGCAAATCTTGGATTATTTTTTAAATCATCTTCAATATTTAATAAATAATCAACACGTTTTTTACTAGCAAAAGCTCTTGTAAAAATAATAACTAAATTGCTAACTGCTATTAGAGCAATAAAACATTGATTTAAATATTGAATTAAACTTGTTAAGTCTCCTGTTGTTAAATCGCTATTTAAAGAATCTAAAATTTGACCAGAAGTAAAATAAATAACAAGAACAATCGCAATATTTATAACAAGAAAAGTTAATGGATTAGTTAAAGCGTTAACGAAATTAACACTTTTCATTTCGTTATAATAATCACTAGTTTTTTCCTTAAATTTATTCACTTCAACATCTTCATTATTAAAAGCTTTAATAACTCTCATTCCATTTAAAGAATCATTTGTTAAAGTAACTAAGTTATCAACCTTTTTTTGAACAGTAATAACTTTTTTTGAAGAGAATCTTAATATAAAAAATAATATTAATGAAATTAAAAGCACTACTCCTAAAAATATAAAGGCAACTTGCCAATCAATAATAAAAGCACAAATTAAAGATCCAATAACAATAGCAGGCGCACGTAAAACAAGTCGAATCATCATCGCAACCGAAACTTGTAAACGATTAACATCATTACTTAATGCTGTATTTAAGTTTCCTTTGCCAATAAGTTCAATGTTTCTTAGCGACATATTCATGATTTTGGTATAAAGAGCATCTCTAAGTCTTGTTCCAAAGCCTTGACTAGCGATTGAAGCAAAATGTTGGCACACAAGAGTTGAGCATAAGCCCAATACCGCAAGAGCAAAAATAATGATTCCTGGAACAATAATTTGCGTATAGCTTCCATATTGTTGAGCCGCCACAATTCCTTCATCAATAATATATGACATTAAAAAAGGCATACTTAATTCAAAAGCTACTTCGAGCATTTTAAAAGTAGGCCCTATTATAAATTCTTTCTTAAAATATTTAATAAATGAGTACGAACTTACCATAAAATAAAAGGAGACTTTTTAATTATAAAGTCTCCTTTAAATAAATTCACCACCTAGTTTATCTTATTTTCTTAAGCCGAGTTCAGCAATAAGTTTTAAATAAGCATCTCTGTCTTCACTTTCTAAGTAAGCAAGTAAAGATTTTCTTTGACCGACAAGAATAAGTAAGCTTCTTCTTGCTGTGTGGTCTTTGTCATTCTTTTTTAAGTGAGCTGTTAATTCTTGAATTCTTTTTGTAAGTAAAGCGACTTGAACTTGAACAGAACCTGTATCTTTTTCATTAGCGCCAAACTTTTTAACAATTTCAGCTTTAACTTTCTTTTCTAATGCCATAAGTTTTCTCCTTTCCTAATATTCGCAATAAACTATGTTAAGCGTTGGAGATTCGCTAAACACGGTTTAATGTAGCCTTAATAAAATACCAAATGAAGTTATATTTAGCAAGATTTTTTTAAAATATGTAAAACTATGGTTTTTTCATTTTTCCCTGGAAATATTGTTAAATTTTCGGAACTTTTGATCAAATTTACTTTATTTTTTCAAAATTTCCTAGGAATTTTTAAAAAGTACACTTTTTTAGTAGTTATATTTGAAGAAATTTTCGCAATTTTCAATATCTTCAGCAATTTTCTTTTTTAATTCGTCGATGTTATTAAACTTAACTTCTTCTCTTTCTTTTTCATAAAAAAACAAAGAAATATTTTCGCCATATATATTTCCATCATATCCAATAATATATGTTTCAATAGTTGGCTTGTTTAATTTTTCAATTGTTGGATGTGTTCCAATATTTGTAACTGAGTTATAAACTTCATCATTAATTTTGGTTCTAGTAAAGTAAACTCCATTTTCAGGAATAACATAATTTGTAGATGGTAAAATATTTGCGGTTGGATAACCGATCAAATGGCCATTGTCTAATCCATGAACAACCCCGCCAAAAATTTTATAAGGTTTTCCAAGATAACGTGTTGCTTCTTTTACGTTCCCTTCTTTAATTAATTCTTTAATTCTTGAACTTGAGATTTTATTTTCGCAATGATCGTTTACATAACTTAATACATAAACTTGACTAAATCTTTGTTTAAGATACTTTACATCACCTTTTGCTTCATAGCCAAATCTGAAGTCTGGTCCACAGAATATTTTTGCTGGATTAAATGCTTTTAAAACTGTGTCTACAAATTTTACATAGCTCATTTGCTTAAAGTTATCATCACATTCGACAATAAAAAGATAGTCAACATCAAGTTTTCTCATTGCTTCAATTTTATCGTCATTATTCATGAGACAACCTTCAATACTTTTTAAAGGCTTATCAAATGTAAATACCCCGAGAGAACCTTTTTTAGTATTTTGTCTAGCATAATTAATTAATTGCATATGTCCAATATGTACACCATCAAAAAAACCGAGAACAAGACCTAAGTCAGAAATTCCTTGCTTAATATCTGAAAAATCTTTTAAATAAATAACTTCCATGAAAAATATTATAAGCATAAGAATTTTTAAATTAAATCCAAAAATGCATTTTTGAAATTTTGTTTCTTATTTTTTGCTTGCTTTGTTGCAAATGAAACTTTTAAATTTATTTTCAAAGAAAAATTAAACATATATAATTCTAAACATGGATGCTATTCGAATTGTTTTGGCTTGCATGAAAAAAGCCGATTATGACTATAACCTTATAAATGAGAACGATAAAATCGCTATCGGAATTAGTGGTGGAAAAGATTCGATGGCACTTTTATATTCTTTAGTTTTATATAAAAGATTTTCAAAAATAAATTTTGAAATTGTACCAATAAATATAGATTTAGGTTTTCCAAATTATGATTCTACTTTAATGCAAGAATTTGTTGACTCTTTTGGCTTAAAACTTGTAATTGCTGATGGAAAAACAGTGTATGAAATCTTAAAAGAACAGCAAAAATTACAAAACAAAAAAATTTTACCTTGTTCAATCTGCTCAAGAATGAAAAAAGCGATTATCAATAAAAAAGCAAAAGAGCTCGGTTGCAATAAAGTGTCTTTTGCTCATCACAAAACAGATGCAATCGAAACTTTATTTTTAAATGAATTATATGGCGGAAGAATCGCTACTTTTGAACCAAAAATGTTTCTAGAAAATGAAGGAATTACATTCATTCGTCCTTTCATTTACGTTGATGAAAAAGAAATCATTCGCTTAATAAAAGAAAGAAATATCCCTATTTTTAAAAGCAATTGTCCGAATGACAAAAAGACCAAAAGAGAAGATATAAAAAAGATTATTTTAGACTTAAATAAAAATTTTCCATCAAGCTATGATAATTTTTTAACGATGTTAACAAATGAGGAGCAATTCAATATTTTTTATCTTCATGAAGAACATAAAGTGCTTAATAATAACATTTATTTTAAAAAAATAACTGAGTTTTGCGGGGTTTTAGATGAAAATCAATATATAAAAGTTGAAAATGAAATATCAAAAAAATCAATCCATTATCATCTTTTTAAGGATAACGAACTAATTGGTATCTTACTTTTATCAAATCAAGATAGAGCTTATTTTATCGAAAAAATTTGGATAAAAGAAAACCGATATTTAATTCCTTTTGTCTTTGCTTTATATAAAGAAATATCAGAAAAAATTAATCCAATTTCCTTTAATGTAAAACAAAATAAATACATAAAAGAATTCAAAAAGATGCATTTTTCACAAAAAGAAAGAGGTTCATATCGTCTTGATATGAACCCTCGTAACCTCGATCAAATTCTTAAAAAAGAGAATCTTATTTAAGTTTTTCTTCTAATTCGTGAATAGATTCAATCTCTTTTTTATCTTTATTTAAAAGAGCTTCAAATCTTGCTTGCTTTTCAAAAGTATCATCTAAAACAAATGAAATTTCAGGTACTCTTCTAAAATTAACTCTTTTAGCAAGGGCACTTCTTACATATCCTTTTGCACGATTCAATGTTTCAAGACTATGTTTAGCATTATTTAAAAACGATACATAGATTTTGCAATAAGAGTGATCGCTACTAACTTCAACGTTAGTAATTGTCATAAAACCAAGATTCTCATTTGTAATTTCTTGAGAAACAATGTCTTTGACGTTTCTTGCGATTAAACTCTTAATTTTTTCAACATCTTTCGTATTTTTAGGCATTTTCAACTTCCTTCATTTCGTAGCATTCAATAATGTCACCTTCATGGACATCATTGAAGTTAGCAACTTTAAGACCGCATTCATAACCTTGTTTAACTTCTTTAGCATCATCTTTAAATCTCTTAAGAGAATCAATTTGACCTTCATAAACAATTGCGCCATCTCTTAAAACACGACATTTAGCGTTCATTTTGATGGAACCATCAGTGACCATGCAACCTGCAATTTCACCAACTTTAGAAATTTTGAAGACATGAGGAACTTCAACTTGTCCAATGACTGCTTCAACTTCTTCTTTCTTAGTCTTACCTTTGATGGCATCTTCCATTTCTTCAGTTAAAGCATAGATAATACGATGTAATCTAATTTCAACTTTTTCTTCCTCCGCTTTCTTTCTAATCATCGCACTTGGTCTAACATTAAAACCATAAATGATTGCATCAGAAGCACTTGCAAGTAAAATATCACTTTCGGTAATAGCACCAGCTGCCGCTCTAATAATATTAACTTTAACTTGTTCGTTATTTAATTTTTCAAGAGCGCCTTTTACAGCTTCAGCACTACCAGTTGAATCGGTTTTTAAAACAATATTAATTTGAGCGAGTTGTCCTTCACTGATTTTTGAATATAAATCATCAAGGGAGGAAACACCATTACTTGCTGCTCTTTCTTCTTGAACTTTTTTAAGTTTTCTCTTTTCAGCAATATCTTTAGCTTGTTTTTCTGTTGGGAAAGCCATAAATCTATCGCCAGCAAGAGGTACTTCGCTTAAACCAATAACACTACATGGCGTGCCTGGACCAACTTCTTTAATTACTTGTTTAAATTCATTGGTCATTCTTCTTACTTTTCCATAAGCTGTACCAACAACGACATAATCACCATTATATAAAGTACCATTTTGGACTAAAAGTGTAGCTTTAGGACCTTCACCTTTATCAAGTTCGGCTTCAAGAA
>CALVRY010000030.1 GCA_944358755.1 uncultured Bacilli bacterium | reverse complement strand
GTTGACAAAAACGTTATATGAAAATTTGAACAATATGGGTTTAAGTCCTTTCAATATTATTTCAGTTGATGTTATTGATGAAAATGGTGAAAAAGTAGCTATCCAATTCAAGGATGCATTTACCGATATGCTCAATGACTTCGTTGAGACTGGTATTGGAAAATTAAATACCTTATTGGGAGCTTAAAAAAATAGGGAGGGCGAACTATGAAGAAAAGCCACGTTTTAAGAAACTGGGTGATTACTGGCGTCGTAGCCATGCTAGTTACCCTAATCGTACTTGGTCTAGGCGTATGGTTTAGAGACACAGCTTGCGAAGTTATTGGCCAAAATTTCGTTAACGGCACAAATCTTAACGCTATCGCTTGGTTACCAGTCCTCAGTTTGGAATTCTTTAAAACTTTACCAGAATTCTTTGGAATGATGTTTAGTAATCAAGGATTATTTAATTGGGATGGAGGAACACGTTTTCTCGTTGATGGTATAGTTTTTTTAGTTGTTGTTGCATTTGTACTAATTTTCTTTATTGCTTTATTAGCTAAAGCTATTAAAAGAAAAAATGGAAAATTTATTGGTTTTGCAATCTTTTTCCTTGTATTTGGCTTAATTGCAATTGCATGTACAATCGCTTATTACTATGGAAACCATGTTGAATGGGATTGGGTCAATGGTAAATATGTTGTCGGCGATTTAGTAGACGGAGCTAGACACGGGGAATTAACTATTTGGGGATCATTAGTTAATGCAATGCTTCCTGGTGTAAGAAAAGGCTCAGCTTTACCTGAAGGTTGGCAAGGATGGGTTGTTACCTTCCTTACTTGGGTTTTAGTAATTGCTGCAGCAATTTACATCATTTCGTTCTTTGGAATCGCAATCACTGGTTTAGTATCTATTAAAAAGAAAGAAGTTGAAGAAGTTGTTGCTGAAGAAGCTGTTGCTCCAGTTGTCGAAGCTGCACCTGTTCAAGAAACACCAGCACCTGCACCAGAAAAGAAAAAAGGTATTCTTATTGTTAAAAGATATGATAAATATGGCAATTATGGACCACTCGTTGAAGGTAGTGGCGTAGAATATCCTGCTAAAACTGTAAAATCTAAAGCTTTAACAGTCGCTGAAGTTAAAGAAGTTATTAGAGAAGAAATTGAAAAAGCTGAAGCAAGAAGAATTGTCGAAGAATATAAAGCAGAGAAAAATGCTGCTATTATGGCAAATGCTATCGTAAAGGCCAATGCTGATAGTGTTGCTAATCAACCAGCAAAAGTTTCAACCGCAGTTGAAGGCAAAAAAGATGAAGAAAAAGTTTATTCATCACCTATAATCGTTGCAATGCCTTCAGTTGTTAAAGAAGTTAATGCTGAAAAAGAAGAAGTTAAAGTTGAAAAAACAGAAGCTCCTAAAAAAGCTAATAAAGGATTAACTGAAGAACAAGTAAAAGATATTATTGCTAGTGAAATCAGAGAAGCCTTAAAAGATCTTGTCATTAAACATGAAAAAGTTGTTGAAAAACAAGTTGAAGTTAAAGTTCCTGCTAAAGAAGAACCAGTAGTTGAAGAAACTAAAGAAGAAGTTGTTCACGAAGAACCAGCAGTAACTGAAACTCCAGTTGTCGAAGAAACAACAGTTGAAGAGACAAAACCTGTTGAAACGGTTAAGGAAGAAGCTCCAGTAGAAGAAACAAAAGTTGAAGAAACTGTTGTAACTGAAGAAGTTAAAGAAGAAGTTCCTCAAGCAGAAACTCCAACTGAAGAAGTTAAAGCTGAAGAAACTCCAGTCGAAGAAGTAAAAACTGAAGAAGTTGCTCCAGAAACTCCAGTTCAAGAAGAAGTCCCTACTGAACCAGTTCAAGAAACTCAAGTCGAAGAACCAGTTAAAGAAGAACCTGTTGTTGAAGAAACTCCAGTTGTTACTGAACCAAAACCAAAAATCATTAGAATTCCATTTACAACAAGAATGATGGAAGCTGATGATGAATTAAAGAGTGCTTATAACCATATTAAATCACTCTTAAAATCTTATGGTTTAAATAACAGAGTTGCTAATGGTGGCGATTCATTCAGATTACATAGAGTTACATATTGTAAGATTACTATTGCTGGTAAATCATTAAAATTATATCTTGCACTTGATCCACAAGATTATGTTGACTCAACATATCCTATTAAAGATGCAAGCAGCAAAAACATTTATAAAGAAACACCACTTGTCTTTAAAGTTAAGAGTGGACTTAGCTTAAGAAGAGCTGATGAATTAATTAGAGATTGTATGGATAAACATGGTCTCGAACAAATTGATCAAGTCAAAGAATTCGATTGGGCAAGTGAGCTCGCTAACGAAACCATCGTTGATGATGGCGACGAAGGCGATGAAGAATAATTAGGAGGGGTAAGATTATGAGAAAAAGTAGATTAGTCAAAACCTTCGTAGTCGCTTTAATATTTTCAATTATTGCGTTTGTCTTAGCTATTTTTACCGGATCATCTAATCTCAAAGGTTGGGTAAATGGTGGACAAGAATTAATTACAATTGGAAGTGTTACTGGAGAATTAGATTTCCTTGGCACATTCAAACAAGTTTTAAATACAACATTTAATTTCTGGAATGAAAATGTTGACTCTTATGCTAGAGCTATTGGTAATTTAGAACTTTGGGGTTCATTACTTGACAATGGCGTTAGAGCAATTCCATTTATTGCATATGTTGTCGTACTTGCAGTTGTGTTAATTGCTTTCATCGTTATTTTAGTTCAATGCTTTACACATAAGAATTGGAAATTAATCTTTATTGGATTATTTGGAATCATTCTTGGTGCAGCAACAGAATTGAATATTGTTGCAGGAAGCGTACTTGCTTTTGGTCCAAGTGCATTAGAATCAGTTGTTCCAACAACAGCATTTGCTAGTGGATATTTTGCAACTTATGGCTGGATTAATAGTCCATCAATTGCTTATTTAAGTGCTGCATTTGAAGCACAAAATTGGCGGCAAGTTCTCGCTATTATTTGTGCAATAGTCTGTGTTTGGGGTCTTCTCATTTCTGTAGGTATCGTTTGCATCTGCGCACTTGTTTATTTAGTTCAAGCATTTGTTTACACATCAAGTCATAAATACGACTACCTCACAAGAAGAGAAAGAAAAGAAAAGATTAAATATTATAAGAATCACGGATTCAAGAATATTAATGAAAAGAATAAGAATAAGGCACCTGAAGTTGCTCCACAAGTTTATGGCGCACCAGTTGCTCCTCAACCAGGTGTAGCTCCAGCACCAGCTCCTTATGCTTATGCTCCTTATGGTTATCCAGTCGCTGGAACAGTTGCTCCTCAAAGTGGTGGTAACGTCGTTCAAACTGGTAATAATGCTCCATTAATTGTTCAATACATTACAACTAATGGTGGTGAAGAAAAATTAAAACATACAAAACGTGAAACAGAAACAGCTGGCTTATACGGAACAAGAAGTGTCTCTCCAGTCGAAACAAACCCAGGTTTAACAAGAGATGACATTAAGAGCGCTGTTATTGATGTTTTAAGAGATAATGACCTTCTTAAAGATGACGTTCATATTGAAGCTCCAGTTACTCCTGTTGTTGCTCCAGTAGAAGAAAGAAGAGATTTATCTGATGATTATGATCTCTTAACTCTTGACGATTTAAGAGAACTTATTAAAGAAACTGTCGGCGAAAAGAAAGAAGAAGTCGTTGAAACTAAGGATGATGTTAGAAAATTAGTTAGCGAAGCTCTTCAAAAGGATACAGTCGCTGAACCAGTTGTTACTTCAGTAGAACAACCAGTCGCTGAAGAAAAAACTGTTGCTCCTATCGTTGTTGCAATGCCTGCAAAAATCGAAGAAGCAAAAGAAGAAAAAGTCGAAGTTGCTCCTGAAGCTGAAGTCGAAGAAGAAAGAATTACTGAAGAAGATTTAAGAACTTTAGTTAGAACACAACTTGCTGAAGCTTTAAAAGATATTAAGGTTGAAGAAACTGAAACAGTTAAAGAAGTTCCAGTCTATGTTGAAGAAAAGAAACCTGAAGTCAAAGAAGTTGTTAAAGAAGTTGTAAAAGAAGTTCCTGTCGTTAAAGAAGTAGTCAAGGAAGTTCCAGTTGTAAAAGAAGTTCCTGTTATTAAAGAAGTCGTTAAGGAAGTTGAAGTTCCTGTTGTTAAAGAAGTAGTTAAAGAAGTTGAAGTTCCAGCTCCTCAGCCAGAACCAGTTGTTGTAGAAAAGAAACCTTTAATTAAACAACCTGATGTTAGAGGTAAAGAAGCTGCTCTTGAAAAAGGTGAAGTTGTTAAACTTAACTTTGCTGAAAGAGTCTTAACTGGTGGAAGTGATATTGTTCTTGCTTACAATAACTTAAAGAACTTACTCATATCCTATGGCTTAAAAGATAGATTATCTTCAAGCGGCGACACATTCAGATTACGTAAAGTCACTTATTGTAAGATTACAATGGGAGGACAACATCTCAAACTTTATATCGCTTTAGATCCAAAAGATTATAAGAATTCTGCAATTCCTGTTGGTGATGCAAGTTTCAAAGCAGTATATAAAGATATACCACTCGTCTTCAGAGTTAAATCAGATCTTTCCTTAAGAAGAGCTAGAGATCTCATTAATGACTGTATGAGAGAAAAAGGTATTGAACAAGTTGGACCAGAAGAAAATATCGACTGGGCAAGCCAATTAAAAAATAACTAATTCTTAATTAGTGAATTAATTTAAGCCTCTCGTGAAAAGCGGGAGGTTTTTTATTATTTGAAATAGTGTTTTTTGCAAAAAACCTAGGAAATATAATCAAAAACTTGGGAAATATTTAAAAAAAGTACTATTTTCTTCAAAATTTCCTAAGAATTTGTTAAAAAAGTACTATTCTGTAAAAATCCAAATTTTAAATAAATAGTAAAAAGCATATTTTCCAAATATTACAAGTCTTTAAATATAAAAATATTTAAGATATATTTATAAAAGTTTGTGGGGAAGAAATTATGGGTCATGATGATTTAGAAATAGGTTCAATTGAGATGATAACTGGGCCAATGTTTGCAGGTAAGAGCGAAGAATTATTAAGAAGAATCAATCGTTTAAAATATGCAAAAAAGAAATATTTAGTTTTTAAACCATCAATTGATAATAGATATAGCGAAACTGAAGTTGTTTCACATAATAAAAGAAGTTCTAAAGCAATTGCAATTTCAAAAAGTGAAGAAATTTATAAATTCTATACAGATGATATTGATGTAATTTGCATTGATGAAGTTCAATTTTTTGATGAAGGGATTGTTAAAATTATTGATGAACTTGCAAATAAAGGAAAAAGAGTAATTTGTGCAGGATTAGATTGTGATTTTAAAGGAGATCCATTTCAAATTAGTGCCACAATTTTAGCAAAAGCTGAATATGTCACTAAACTTACAGCAATTTGTTGTGTTTGTGGAAGAGAAGCAACTATGACTCAACGTTTAGTTAATGGAGTGCCAGTTTCTCGTAAAGATCCAGTAGTTTTAGTTGGAGCTAGTGAATCTTACGAAGCTCGCTGTCGCCATTGTCATATTGTAAAAGATTAAGCCTTGACCTATAATATACACATATGTCGCCGAGTTCGATAAAAATTTTAGTAGAAAGCATAGATCAACCGAGTATGAATACAATCTGGGGAATGCCAGATTATTTTTGGTGGATAATAATTGTCGTTTGCTTACTTATTAGTGCTTTATTCAGTGCTTCTGAAAATGCTTTTTCCAATTGCAATAAATATCACTTTAAAGTTTTAGCAGATGAAGGCAAGGTTACAGCCAAAATCATCGTAAAACTCGTAGAAAAGTTTGATAATACTTTAATTACAATTTTAGTTGGCAACAATATAATGCAAACTTTTATGTCTTATTTAAGTGCGATGATTTTTTATAATATTTGTAACGCTAATGGCTTAGCAGGACTTGAAGCCATTCTTTCTACAGTTGTCATGGCAATACTTGTTTATGTTGTTAGCGATACTGTGCCTAAAATAATCTCTAAAGAAATACCAAATAAACTTGTTTACGTTTTAGCTTATCCAGTTTTTATAATTGGGATAATTCTTTCACCACTCTCAATCTTTTTTAAATTAATTTTAAAAGCAGTACATAAATTATTTAAAATTAAAGAGGATAACATCTTAACTAAAGAAGATTTTATTTTGCAAGCTGATGAAGCGGTTGTTGAAGATGAAAATGAAGATGATAATGAAAAAGAAGAGGAAGAATTATTTGAACCAAATGAACTACAACTTTTAAATCGTGCCTTTTATTTCGATTCAATCTATGTAAATGAAGTTTTAACTCCTAGAGAAAAAATTCTTGCTGTCGATATTAATGGTTTAACCTATGAAAAATTAAACAAAATCATTCTTGATACAACTTTTTCTCGTATTCCAGTTTACGATGGAACAATTGATAACATTATCGGAATTTTAACTGTTAAAAATTATTTTAAAGAATATACAAAAGATCCACATCTTGAGATAAGAGGTGTTTTATCTAAACCACTTTTTGTTGATTATTCAGCTAAAGTTGACGATATTTTCCGCTCTTTTAACAAAGAAAAGAAACATATTGCGATTGTTAAAAAAGATGGAAAAGTCGTTGGAATGATAACCATGGAAGATGTTTTAGAAGAGTTAGTTGGTGAAATTAACGAAAAGAAAACCAACGTTTTAAAAGAGGCCACAAGAAAATGAATAGAGAATTAACGATTATTGTATATACTCTTGTTTTTGTTTTGATGGTCTTTTTGAGCTTTATTTTTTCTAGTGCCGACATGAGCTTTGGCAGCTGTAACACAAATAAACTAGAAGCAATTTATCGAAAAGATGAAAGTAAAAAAGCAAATAAATTCGCATTTAAGTTATCTAAAGATTACGATAAAACAATTTCAACTATCCTTCTTTTAAATGATACAGTTAATGCTTGTTTAGATTCTGTTTCAACTTTAATTGGTGTTAATCTTTGCTTTTTGGTGATGGGAGAAACTGAACTTGCTAGCATCAGTAGTGAAAATTGGGGCTTCATTGCTTCTATTATTTGTTTAGTTGTTAAAATTACTTTTGGTGAAATTATTGCTAAGTCGATTGGTAAAATTTATAACTATAAATTTGCTGCGCTTTATTCACGTATTTTAAACGCATTACAATATGTATTTTATCCAATCACATTCTTTGTAAGTGGTTTTGGTGCCATTGTTTCTTACCCAATCAGAAAGAATGTTGAAGACGTAAAAATATCTGATGATGAACTACATGAAATGGTCGATGAAATTGAAGATAAAGGCTTAGTTAACGAAGAAAAAGCTGAAATATTGCATGGCACAATTGATTATGCAGAAACTGAAGCGTATGAAATTATGACTCCTCGTGTTGATGTTTATGCAGTTGAAGTTAATGATGACATCGATGAAATCTTGAAAAACGATGAAACTTACGTTTATTCAAGAATTCCAGTTTATGAAGATAGTATCGACAATATTTTAGGTTATGTTTTAACAAAATCTCTTGTTAGATCAAAACTTGAAAATAATAAAGTCACTTTAAGAGATTTACTTATTGAAACATTAACTTTTCCTCGTTCTACAGAAATTAATGATATTTTAATTGAGTTTAAAAAGTCACATCGCCATTTTGCAGTTATCCTTGATGAATATGGTGGCGTAGAAGGCGTTTTAACAATGGAAGATATCTTAGAAGAAATAGTTGGTGAAATTTGGGACGAAAGCGATGACATTTCTTCGCCATATATTAAGAAAAATGATGGCTCTTATATCGTTGATGGAAAAATGAATTTAGAGGACTTCTGTGAGCTTTTTAATCTAGAATACGATGATATTGAAACTGATTATGTTACAATTGGTGGTTTTTGCGTTGAGCTTTTAGATGATAAATTTGCTGAATTAAATTCGATTATCAAATATAAAAATTTAACCATGAAAGTCATCGCAATTGATGAAAAACAAACAATTGAAAAATTATTAGTTAAAATAGAAGATGAAGAAGAATAACTATTTAATTTTTCTTTTTATATATAGAAATAATTTTTTGAGTAATTTTATCTAAATCTTCATTTTCGTTATCAATAACAAAATCGACATTTAAATTTTCAGGAAAGACGATTCGATCATTTTCGATTCTTCTTTTAATGTCAATTTCTTTATCGCCTCTTTCTTTCATTCTTTTAATTCGTGTTTCTTCACTTGCTTTAATATAAAAACTAACAATATTTTTATCATTTAATGCTTTGAAAGATTTTAAACCATTAGGCTCAACAATTAAAACTTTGTTTTCGCCATTTTCCTTTTTAAAAGATCCATAATAATTATCGTTATAAATTGTATATTCAATGAATAAATCTTCTTTAATATATTTTTGAAATTCTTCTCTGCTTACAAAAAAATAATCGACTCCATTATTTTCACCAAATCTTTTTTTGCGAGTTGTTGTGGTGACAAATTTTTGGTAGCCATAACGAATTAAGTGCTTAGCAATCGCTGTTTTTCCACTTGCGCTAGGTCCGACTAAAATAATCATAAAAAATTTTTTTAATTTTTTTTAAAATTTTTTTAACTTTTTTCGATTTCATCTCCTTCGTATTAAGTGAGGAGGTATTTTTATGAAGAAATTCTTACTAAGTTTGTTATTTTCATTTCTGAGTCTAGTAAACACAGTTCCTTCACAAGAAAATTTTATCACTAGTGAAGAAGTGAAAAAAGCAAATTCATCTTCGTCAACGTTTAATACTGAAGAAGATATTAAAGTAACAAATCCAATTAGAAATTTGAAACTTCAAAGTTTTGACATTAGGATGGTTGATTTTTATCAGCAAGAAGAAATGTCATTAAACTTTCGTTTTTCAAAAAGTGCGCCGGTATTCGCTGCATATCACTTTTTCTTATTAAACGATGACAAAGAAATGTTTGACGTTTTAGCCCAAGGTACTTTGAATGTAAATGATGATTTAAAAGAAGTAAACGTAAAAGTTAATTTAAATGAAATTAACGATATCGGGAATCAATATTTTATCCGTATTGCTTCAACAGATATAGAGAGTTTACCATTTGAATCTATTTTTAACTATATTGATGTGCCATTTACGAATTTATGGAATTTCCATATGGAATCGAATGTAGAAGAGCTAATTACAGAAGTTCATTTTAGTGGCTCATATTTAAGACTTCAAAAAGAACAAGTTACGGTTGTTGGAGTTGAAAAAGAAAATTATGAAGACATTTATTACAAATTTGATTTAACGGATTTTGATTTGTCATATGTCACAAAATATAACAGAACTGGAAGTGATCTTGCTGCACGTTTTATGGTATATGATGAAAATTACATCTTTAATTCGGCTTTTATTCGCTATGAAAAGGATAAAAGATATGCAAGTGGTGCAGCTTTTTTCCAAAGTTCGAATAATAAAGAAGCAAAGCGATTATGTTATAGCATTACTTATTGCGTTGATTTAAGAACGTGCATGATGGCGAGCTCTAGAAGTTTGTTCAGCAGTTATTTTAGAGATAATTTATCATTATATTTTCCACAAAACTATTATCACATTTTTAAAGATGCAAGATTATGTTTTAATTGCATACGATTTGGAGCCGCAAAAGCCACAATAAGTTACGAATTCGTCGTACATTTTGCTGAAAATTTCTTTTCTGATTATTTTTATGTCTCTGGAGGAACGGGCATAAAGAAGTGGAATGGAATTATGGATGAAATTGAAGTATGAGTAGTGCGATTATTTTCTTTTCTTTCATGCTAATCGGGTCACTTAGTTCAGTGCTTGGCGTTTCAATTCATGGGATGTCAATTAATAGAATATTCAATAATATCCCATTAGCATCGATAGAAAGCAGTGTTTGTGTAGTTGATAAAACAGGAGAATTTCATCCACATTATAATCGAAGCACACTAGAAAAAAATGTTAATGCATATCTAGTAAAGAATTTAGATGGCTATATAGATAAATACAAAATTCGATTTAGTTATTACAAGATTGTGGATGATAAATATGTTGTTGATGGATCAATGTATCCAGAAAAAGTTGATATCTACTTTAAATGTAATTATTGCACTTATTTAACTTATGAAGGATATCGAAACTTCGAAATTGAAAGGATAATTTAGGATATGAATGTAATGAACACAAAATTAATAGAATTTATAGAAAATAGTTTTTTAAAAGATTTTTTAGATAAACCAACCATAACTGATGTGAGTTATAATGGAGAATCGATTTATTATCAAGATAATTTACTTGGTAGATTAAAAAGCGACATCAAAGTTACAAATGATGAGGTTTATTCGTTTTTAAGGCAAATTGCAAACTTAACTGAGCAACAATTTTCTTATTCTGAGCCAATTTTAGATGTTAGTGTTGGGAAATATAGAATAAGTGCAATTCATTCTTCTCTTGCACGTAAAAATAAGGAGCACGTCTATAATTTTTCTATTAGAATTGGATATGACCAATTAAGAATTTTAGATGATGGCACTTTCATTTCTAAAAGAGCTCTAGCTTTACTTGATGAAGCAATTGAAAAGAAGTGTTCTATCGTAATTGCTGGAAAAACCGGCTCTGGAAAAACTGAGTTTCAAAAGTTTTTAATTTCAAGAATGCACGATAATACTCGATTAATTCTTATTGATAACATTAACGAATTTGAAACAAATTATTTTAAAGATAATTTAGATAGCCAAACTTGGCTTGTTAATCCTAATAAAAATAGTTTTAATGATTTAATCAAAAATGCTTTAAGAAATAATCCTGATTGGCTAATTGTTGGTGAAGCAAGAGGCGAAGAAATGAAGGCGTGTTTAACCTCATCAATGAGTGGTGCGCCAACTATTACGACAATGCATGCAAGAAACGCAGATGGAGTCTATCACCGTATTGCTAGAATGTGCATGATTAACTCTAAAAACTTAGATTTTAAAGATACACTTGAAGACGTATATGACCAATTTAAATTCATCGTTTACATCAAAAAAATCTATGATGAAAAGAAAAAATGTTACGTAAGATATGTTGATACAATTGCAACAAATGACAATGGAAAATATTTAGAAGTTTATAAATATCCTGCAACATATCGTAAATTACCAACTCAAATGAGGCCACTTTTTGAGATGTCATTAATTGAATTTAATAAATTTAACAAGAGATTTGCGGGGTTAAAGAATGAAATATAGATATTTAGTATATTTTTTGATATCGCTATTTTTAGCTGGAAGTAATTTTTTAATCACTTTTAATATTATTACAAGTGTGATTTTACTTGTGATATTTTCTCTATTCTTTTATTTATTTTTTGAAAAGTATAGGAGCAAATATTTGCGAAATATGAATAGGTCTTTTGAAGCGATCAACTTCATTAATAACTTCATAATTTCTTTAAGCATAAATCCAAGTTTAGTTTATGCATTAGAAAATGCCCGAAATAGCGCCTCAAAAAATCTTAAAATGCAGCTTGATTCCATTTCACATTTAAATATCGAAGAACAAATTGAATATTTATATAAGTATTTCGAATTGCCACTTTATGGAGTTTTTATCAACATCATTAAACAATATGTTTTTAATGGAGGAGACATTTTGGATATGTCACAAGCTTTAATTCGAGATTCAAGAGCTCTTGAAGATCGACTTTATCGCTTTGAAAGTATCAGTCGCTCAAAATTTCGTGAATTTATAACGTCTTGGTTATTAACTTTTGTAATTTTATTTGTCCTACAATTTTCGATTTCATCCATTTATAACTCAGTTCATCAAATCG
>CALVRY010000029.1 GCA_944358755.1 uncultured Bacilli bacterium | reverse complement strand
TATTCATCTTTCCTCCTTTCCAGGTAGGTTCAATGTACAAGGAAGTAACTCTATTATATTAAGGTTAATTTAATTTAGGAAAAATAAATAAAGTTAAATAAGAAAAATAATTTAGGCACTAAATCATTTAACTTACAAGCAACAAGAAAATATGGAAATTAAAAAAATTAAAAATTAAAATATAGGTATGTTTTACTTAAGTTACAAATCAAGAATTAAAAAAATGTGGAAAAGTGTCTCAGTTTCCGATAGAAAAATTAAAGATAACGAGACAAAACCAGAAGGAGTCATTAAAAAAGAATTTGAAATTCCTTTACGTTCAACTGGTAAAGTTAAATTCAAATCAAAAACTTTAAAATTTAATCTTTATTATGATGAAAAAGAAATTTTAAGACCAGTAATCTTAGATATTCATGGTGGCGGATGGGCTTATGGTGATAAAGATTTAAACGATAATTTCTGCTACCACTTAGCTAAAGAAGGTTTTAATGTAATTTCTCTTTCTTACACTCTTGCTTTTAAAGCAAAAATGATTAATCAAATTCAAGAAATTGACTATTTAGTAAATTATCTTTTCGAAAACAAAGATAAATATTTTTTAGATTTTAATAACTTCTTTGTCACAGGAGATAGCGCTGGCGGACAATTAACATATCTTTATTCACTAATAATTTCAAACAACGAAATATTTAAAGATATTTACAAAGTTTATAACACGAATAATTTAAAAATTAACGCCATCGCCATTAACCACGGAGCCCCTTACTTAAAAGGAGAAAAGCTCGGACCAACTTCAACAAGATTTCAAAAGTGCGTTTATAAAACTTGTAGATTAACAATGGTTTATGGACACTTCTATAAATTTAAGAAAGTATATGGCGCTACCGATCCAGACGAAACGTTAAGATACGTCACGCATTACGTTCCTGCTATTATTGTTACTTCAAAAGGTGATAATTTATGTGTTCAATCAGCGATGCTTGATCAAGAAATGACAATGAAACATTTCCCACATGAATATGTATTTTATGATGATGAAAAAGTAACTCACGTCTATAATGTTTTGTTCCCTGCTTCACCTGAAGGAAAAATAATTAATTCAAAAATAATCAATTATTTCAAAAATCATCTAAATTAATTTTTTGAAAAACCATGCAAAAATTATATTTTTTCGGGGAAAAATAGCAAAAAGATATATAAAATTGCAAAAATATAGTACTTTTTAAAAAACATCCTAGGTTTTTGAAAAATTCCTAGGATTTTTTATAAAATTTGCAATAAATTTTAACAAAAACTAAACTTTCAAAAATTACTATTTTATGGAATATAGTTAATTTTTTTAATTAGCAAAAAAAGAAAAACAATAATCTAGAATACGATGCAAAAAAGTTTTAATCAACAAAATAAAGAGAAACATTTATAGACATATCTAAAGAGAAATATTTAACAAACTTACTTCGGAAAATTTTCCGAAGTAAGTTTTTTAATTTTCGATATAAAAATTTAATTTTTTTAAAAATACATAAGTTTTGCAGGTTTTTAGATGAAATTTAATGCTTTTTTAAAACTGAGTTATTCTTCCGAAAAAAGAAAAAAATACTGTTATTTCTTCACCTTCTAACGCTTCATTCCAATTTGTTAAATCCTCAACATGACCAAGCATGGTATAGCTCTATGTATTAGAGCCATAAAACATTACAATTTGATCGCCTTGATAAAGAACAATATCTCCTGGTTTTGTTGTTATTCTTTCATTGTTAGTTGGTAAACTTCTACCAAGATCACCGACTTTTTCAAAGCCACCATAATCGTCGAAACTAATTGTAATTTCTTCATTTTTAATTATATTTAATAGTTCTTTTGTCGCTTCATTATCTTCTAAATTTACTTTAAATTCAAAATTCTTAATCTTCAACTTTAAAGTCATATCATTTGTTTCCTCGATTATTTCTCCATTGTTCATTGAATTGTTATTGTATGAATCATTTGCACCACTGGAACATAAACAAAATGCAAAAAAATTAGCAAAAGAATTAAAGGTTTAATTCTCATAAGCAATTTCACTAAAGTTTATATCTAAGGCAAAGTGCTCCGTCATCATATTTTCTTACATCTAATAATTTAAGTTTTATTACATCATGATTACTAGGTAAATTATCAAAAACAGTAGGCATACCTTTTCGCGCATCAATACCTGTACCTATTAAAAGACTGATTTCATCAAGTAAACCACTTGAAAGAAAACTTGTATTTATATTTGGCCCTCCAACTATCGCGACTCTTTCAACATTAAATTTTCCTTTAAGTACTTCTAATGCAGCGTTTAGATCAACTATTTTTTCTCCCGAGACAATCCGCGAAATATTTCTTTTATCTAAATAATTTAAATATTCTTTTGTTGCTTCTTGACTAGTAATAATAATCATTGGTTTTTCATATTCTAAAGCGTTGTTCCATAAAAGTTGACCTTTAGTATCAATTACAACATCGTAATCATTTGAATCAACTTTTTTAGAAAAATCATTTTTTCCTATTTTTTCCTTATTTTTAGGTACGAACTTTCCGGGTAAAGCCATTTCAAGTTCTGCTGTATTTCTCCCAGAAATTTTAGCTCCGCAGTTAATTTCATCTAAAGTTTCATAATATTCTTTCGTGCCTTCTAATTGAGCAGTCATAGCACAATCAATACATGCTTCAATTGACATCATCATATGGCAAATAACATAAGGTCTATTCATAATTTTTCTCTCCTAAATTATTTTAAAAACTTATTGATATCCTTCTATTCAATTTTAAAAATGTCAGTTATTTTAATTTGATAAAAATCAATAAAATGCCTGCGTGAAAACTTATCAAATTAATCGTGAAAACTTTTTTGGCAAAATATGAGTAAATTTCCTAGTGAAAAAAATTAAATTTTTTATGATTCAAATCACATTAAAATGAATAAATTGATATTTCGTGAAAACAAATACATTTCTTTTCACGAAAAAATGTGGTGATATTTCACACCACATTTAGAGAGGGAGCTAATTAAATATATTTTATTTTCTAACGGCGCCAGTTTTGATTGCGGCTTCTTTTACTGCTTCAGCAACTTTTTCATGGGCGCGTTTATCCCAAGCATAAGGCAAGATATAGTCTCTCTTGAGTTCATCCTCACTTACACAACTTGCAATACCTAACGCTGCAGCTTTCATCATTTCTAAGTTTACTGTATTTGCTTTTGCATCAATTGCGCCTCTAAATAAACCTGGGAAAACTAAAACGTTATTAATTTGGTTAGGATATTGGCTACTTCCAGTGCCGACAATGAATGCACCTGCTTCAAGAGATTCGCTTGGTAAAATTTCAGGAATTGGGTTTGCACATGTAAATAAAATTGGGTCTTTATTCATGCTCTTAACCATTTCTTTTGTGACACAATGAGCGACAGAAACACCAATAAATACATCACTTCCTACCATTGCATCAGCAAGTTTTCCTTCTTTTCCTTCTAAATTTGTAAGCTCAGCAAGCTCTTTTTTAGAATCATTTAATCTTGGATCGCCCTTTTTAATAATGCCTTTAGAATCGCAACAAATGATATTTTTTGCACCATAAGAAAGCAATAATTTAGCAATTGCAACGCCCGCTGCACCTGCGCCATTTATAACAATATTAAGATCTTTAATATCTTTTTTGGCAAGTTTTAAAGCATTGATTAAAGCTGCTAAAGTAACAATTGCTGTACCATGTTGATCATCATGGAAAACAGGAATATCTAAATCTTCTTTAAGTCTTCTTTCGATTTCAAAACATCTTGGTGCGCCAATATCTTCTAAGTTAATTCCACCAAAACTACCTGCTAAAAGTTCAATAGTTTTAATAATTTCCTCGGTATCTTTACTTCTTATACAAAGAGGAATTGCATCAACATCACCATAAGCCTTAAATAAAGCGCATTTTCCTTCCATAACTGGCATACCTGCTTCAGGACCAATATCACCAAGTCCTAAAACGGCTGTACCATCAGTAATAACAGGAACAGTATTCCATCTTCTTGTAAGATTGAAAGATTCTTTAACATCTTCATGTATTTTCATACATGCTTCAGCTACGCCTGGAGTATATGCTAAAGATAAATTTTCTTTGGAAAAAACATCAACACGTGGTTTTGTTTCGATTTTTCCATGCCATTCATAATGCTTTTTTAAAGCTTCTTTTTTAATATCTTCACTCATTTTAAATAACCTCTTTTCTTTTTCTTACATTGGAATGTATGAAACTGATGCTGATAAAGACATCATAATGAATATCATACAAGTTAATATAGCGCCAAAATAGACATTTCCTGTTTTCTTAAAGCAGAATCTGTTTAAAATTGGGAGAATAAACATCATTGGAATTAAACCAAAGACCATATTAACATAAAGCCGCATTTCACTTGAATCAGTTGGACTATAGAAACCATAATAGACAGTTCCAGTTAAGAAATAAACTACATAGTTAACAACTAAAATGCCAACAAGACCAATTGAATTTCCAATGCCACTAAGTAACATTACTTTCCATTCACTCCATCCTTCATTAGCCATAGATAAGTTGACTCTAATTGAATTAGAGATATAGAAGATAAAGAATGGAACAAGGTAAATTAACCAAGTAACGATATAACGAGGTTCAAGAGGTGCAGCACTTATTAACATAAACCTGAAATCTTGATGGAAGATAAGACTCATTAATTCAACAAGAGCATAGAATAATAAGAATAAGAACAAGGCAAATCCAATTGAGATTAAAAGGTCTTTCCAATTAATCATCATACCTTTAAAGCGGTACCAATTAATTCTTTCGTTTTGCTTTGTAAGTTTGAAATATAAATTTTCGCAAAGTTTAATAGCAAATATTAAGACAATACCAATTGTGCCATTAATCAATGCCCAAAGCATAACTGCATTCATCATTCTTGCTGGGAAATAGAATGTATAAGTATTACTTGCAGCATCAGGGAACCAATCCATGCTAACTCTTGCAAGTGGAATGTAATCAAGACAGGCAATAATTGCGGTTAAAACAAGCACTGTCCAGAAAGTAACTTTATCTAAATAATGCTTCTTTTCTACTTTAACTACGCCATTCTCAGCTCTATTTTCTAAAACTGCAACGCTAACTGTACCATATTTAACTTTAATTGAATCTTCATAATCTTTAGCTTTTTTAGCATTTTCTCTAAAGCGTTTAAAGAAAGGAAGAATGTCAACAAGGAAAGCCATTAAAGCAAAGATAAAGATGAAGGAACCACATAAAGCAACTCCATTAAATCCTTCTTTAACAAACCAACTTTGTGAAGAATCAGCCAAATTTGTATCTAAATTTAATGTTCTTCTAAAGAAATTTATTGTATTTGAAATGGATAAAGGATCATACATTTCAAAACAGTGATTGATTTTTTCTTGGTGAACAACACGATATGTGCCATCTTCCATTGATCCATATTCATAATCAATAATGCACTTATCATGATTTAAATCTTGACCATTAACTTCATTAATAAATCTACGAGCAATGACTTCAAAGGCACTTGTTGAACCTTGATATCTAAAAGCACCTTCATCGTAATAAGCATAGCTCATTGCAGCATTACATCTTAAATCATCAAATCTATTTGCAGCACTTTCTTTAATATAACCAGAAATATAAACTGCTTTAATGATTGATTCTTCAAAACTATTCCCTGCAAAGTTTTGAGCAAGTTGAGCAACATTACCTCCACCTGCAGAATGTCCAACCGCACCAATATTATTACGGTCAATATAATTAAATTCTTCAGTATTGTTATATAAATATTGAACAAGATAGTTAAGACCATTAGCGTTTGTTGTTGCAGAAATCATCTCTTGAGAGCCATCTTCTGCTGTTTCATATCCTGCATAAGTTGTTCCACCTTGACAACCTGGATCAAGAGTATAAACAATTGCGTTTCTTTTAGAAAGTTCAATTGCATATTGTGACATTGTCGCCTTGGTTCTTGTAAATCCTGGCATAACAATGACTACAGGAAGAGGGTTTTCACTACTTGCTGTATTTGGACGATATTCTGTGAATGTATAGCTTAAAACTGGGTCAGAAATGACATAATTTTTGCCATTTAATGCATTTTCTTCACCAGAATTATAAGTTTCAGTCATCTCTTTGGTTAAAGTAAAATCTCTAACTGAAACACTATATCCACTTGTTTCACCAATTTGCGCAACAAATGAACCAATAATTATTGCACCAAGTCCAATACAAGAAAGAATAAAGTTTGACTTTCTATACCATTTGACCGGCACTTTTTCTTTTTTTACTTCTTTATATTCCTCATTATCAACAAGAACATATTTGTCTTCTTTTGTATAAAAATAAGCAATGATATTTAAAACAAAAGAAGGAAGTGAAACGAGAGAAACAATTGTATTAATTAAGAATTTAATTTTAAGTTTTCCTTCAAGAGGTTCTTCATCAAGTTTTCCTCTGATGACTCCACTATATAAAGAATTATAGAGAGAAATTCCACCTAATATTAAAGTTAACCAATACCATAAATTACCAACTGAGAATAAGCAAGCGGTTAAAACGAGATATAAAAATGCTATGACATAACCTATAACGGTACTTGCTTTAATCAAATTTTTTCTAGTACGCATAATTTACTCCTTAAGCTAACGACGCTGAACCAGCTGGATCATTTGCGACCCAATCAAAGACAGCTCTTGCGATAGGTTTATCACTTAAAAGATGAACATAACGCGATTTTCCACCCATAGGGATGTCACCTTTTGCATCAAGCGCATAAGTTAATCCACCGCCATCTTTATCTGTCATGTTTTTACCAAATCCAATCAAAACATCAACATATTTATCTTTTGTAATTAAAGAGCCAGCAGTTGCGACGTTTCCATCATAACCTTTAACAAGGACAGTTGATAAATCTTCATCTGTTGCGCCTTGAGTTTTTAAAAACGCCATTAAATCATTTGTCCAAGCATCAACTCTTTCTTGGTTAAGTCCACTTGTGCCGGTTTTTTGATACCATCCAACAGCAAGATAGTGATATTCAACTGGAATATCTGCTTCAAGAGCAAAAACTGGATATAAAGTTACTGTGCTATTAAAAGCTTTATCAGCAACATCTGCGTAGTGAATTACCCCTTCTTTTTCAAAAAAACTAGCGTAAAACCCTTCTTCATCATCTTTAATTGATAATGTATCTGGGTCTTTCCATGTCCAGCCGAAGAATTCATGGTCAACTGGAATTTGTTCTTCAGATAAAGTTGGCATTAAGACATTTCTAAATTGAGTTGTATAGTCGCTATAAATAATTTCGTTGTTATATTCAAATACGACATTGACTTCATCTTCAAAACCTTGAAGTAAAGAACAACTCGATAAACTCATTAATGCAATTGGTAATAATAAAAATTTCTTCTTAAATTTCATAATTTTACCTCATTATTTACCATATTCATAAGTTGCATCCCACATTTTCATACCTTCTTTGGTCGAAACGTAGTCGAATAAATCTTTTGCAACTGCGTCGTCGGTGAGACGACCATGATATCTACTAGCTTTGCCACCAATGGTAAAGCCTGACTCACCAAAAATATCTGTGCCGTCGGTTGTTTCTAGTAATTCTTGACCTGCATCTTTAAAACTATTAATGATTGCTTTTCCACCACCAAAAACTAAATCAACATCACCTTGAGCTAAGATATTTTTTGCAAAATCATCAGTTTTACTATCATCAAACATTCTTACAGAAATATTGTCTAATTGAGTTTGAGTAATACCTTTTTCAATTAAATAGGCACGAACATTGTGGTAAAAATGTTTCATTAAAGTTTCATCGATACCAGAAGTTTTTGTTTTTCCATACCACACAATAACAAGATGATATTTTTTGTTTTCAACTTTAGTATCTAAAACATTTAAGTTAACTTCTGCGACGTTATCTGCTGAAACATTAGGTTCTGATGGCTCTTCAGTTTTACCTTCATAAAGAGTGTTCATGTCCCAAAGTTTGATTCCATCTTCTGTGTTCATGAAATCATAAATAAGTTTGGCAGTCGCATTATTTTGGTCAAAAATTGCATTATATCTCTTAGTTTCTTCGCCAATTGAATAACCGCCAGTAGGTGCGATTGTTACTTTATCTGTGCCAAATTTATCATCGAAATTGCCGCCGGCACCAAAGAAAATATCAACGTCTCCATCTCCATTTACAAGTGGAACTAAATCGTCAATACCTTGAATATCATACATTCTAACTGTAATGCCATTTAAAATAGATTCTTCAACTTTTTGGTCGATTAAATAATTTCTGATGTTGTAATAGAAATGTTTCATTGTGTCTACAGAAATGTATCTCTTCCACCAGCCAATTACTAAAGAATATTGTTTCGTTGAATCTTTAGTTTCAGTAACATTTAAATCATCCCATGGGTTTTTAGTAGGTTCTTCGCTTGTTTGACCATAAAGATACGTCATCTCCCACATTTTCATACCTTCTTCAGTGCAAACATAATTAAACAAATCAACTGCAATTGGCTTATCACTAAGGCGAAAATGATATCTACCACTAACGCCATTTATAGTAAATCCTTTTTCTTGCTCTAAAACTGGTTTCCCTAATTCTTCAAGACTAGTTCCAAGTTTGTTGCCAGCACCAAAAGCTAAATCTACATCACCCTGTTCAACAATTTTTGCAGCAACATCAGCTTGACCATCATCATCAAACATTCTTACCGAAATATTATCTAAATCAGATTGAGCAACGCCTTTTTCGGTTAAATAAGCACGAACATTATAATAAAAATGCTTCATTACGTTTTCATCAATACCTGATGTAGAAGTTTTTCCATACCAAGCGATAACCAAAGAATATTCTTTTGTTGGATCTTTTTCGCCCAAAACATTCAAATCATCCCATGGATTTTCTGTTGGTGTGCCAGTACCCACCGCTTTAAACTGAGCATATAGACTTAAATTAGAATTTACTACCCCTGTTGCAAGGTCAAAACTAGTTCCATCACTAGTTTGCCATCCTTCAAATGTAAATCCGTCTTTTTCTGGTGCCTCAATTTCCACATTAACTGTTGCTCCAGCTTCTACTCTTGCTGTTTTATATAGAGCATTATCTACATAAAAACTCACCATATAATGTTCCTTAACTTCAAATTTAGGAACTTCAGGTTCAGGTAGATATTCCGCACAACTACCTAAAAGCAAAACAGAAGCTAAAGAAGTAACAATAATAGGCAATTTTCTCCTTTTCATAAACTTCTTATCCTCCTATTAATTTAAAACCACATTATAAGCAACTTGCTTTAACGTATTTGCTGTTGTTTCATCGAGTTGACCATTAAATTTTGTAACTCTAACATCACAATCAAATAAACTTGCAACATGAACTAAAGCTGATAAATAGCTTCCTGCATAGGAAGGGTGTTTATTATCGTTAGCATCATAAAGATTAATTTCTTTATGTTTGTCGTAAACTTCACTAAATGCTTTACCTACATAATGAATTTTTAAATTTTTATCTTTACTTGCGTCTTCATAGCGCTTTGCAATTTCTTTTTCCATTTCTGGAACGGTCCATTTTTTACTATTGGCTTCCTCTTCAAAACCCCATGTTTCATAAAGTCTAATATCAGCATTTGGTTGATATTCATTAATTTTTGTAACTAAAGCATCAACACCACTTTTAAAACTCTCATAATTTGAATAAGATCTTGTTGATTGTTCTTGAAGAATTACATAGTCAAATTTTGTATTTCCTTTTAAAGTTTCATCGACAATTTTACCCATTTCATCGTTAGCATCAGCAAATTTTGTAAGGGTGTGACTTCCTTTTGTAATTGACGTTGTTTTTAAATCATAACCAATATCTTGCGCAATTGATTGCGCGATTTGAGGAATATCATTGTAATAAGTAAAACTATTTCCAATAAATAAGGCATTCATAGTTGATAAAATCCAAACCACTGGTGTGTCATCAACAACGTGAAAATATTTCTTTGTTGAATCAAGTGGTCTACTTTCTGAAAAATAATAAACATCATAATTTGAAGCGTTTGTTAAATTGCTTGTGCTATAAGAATATAAAGTCGTTCCGCTTTCAAACGAATTATTTTCTAAATTTGTTAAAGTTGAAGGTAAATAAAAATAATTTAAATCGACATAATCGAAAATATTTTGACCAAGACCTGTTATACCTTCTTCAATTTCAACTTCTTTAATCTTTGGAGAAATCGAATACCATGGTACTTTTTCTTCATCCGAAAAATCTTTTGTTTCGCCCTTTCCACTTAAAGTGAGCTTATATCCGCCACTTATTTTGTCAACTTTTACGTTTAAACTACCATTTTGAGATGATGAAATATCGAAAGTTTTTCCATCAAATCCGGTATTTAAATCCTGATTACAACTAGTTAAAATACCGCAAATACCTATAAAAAATATTAATGATAGACTTTTACATTTTTTCAAACTAATACCCATAAAACGCCTCTTTTTCTATTTTCATTATGATTTTATGCTTATGGAAGCGCTTACACAATTAATTTTGCTCTTTTGTTCATAACCAAAAACTTATGCTTCCATAAAAATTATTTATGGGGTATCATTAAATCATGACAATGGATCAACTAATTTATTTTATTGGTTGTGCCGAAACAAATTCCTTTACAAAGACTAGTAAACTATATTTTGTTTCTCAACCAGCAATTTCAACCGCAATCAAAAATTTAGAGAAAGAATTAGATTGTGAACTTTTTATTCGAGATAATAACGAATTATCCCTTACTTCTGCTGGAAAATATTTATATCGAATAGCTCGTCCAGTAGTAACATTATTTAAAAATATAAATACTCAAATGGAAGATTTTTTAATGACAAATACAACAATAAAAATAGGAATTCCTCCAATGCTTGGTGGATTTATTTTCGCCCCTATTTTCCAAGATTTCTCTAAAAAATACCCAAATATTTATTTAAAAATGACTGAACTTGCAAGTCACGCCAACCAACAAGCTTTAGTAAATGATGAAATAGATGTTGCTTTAACTGTTTTAAATAATGGCTCAATCGATCCAAAACTTGAATATGTCAAAATAGATGAGACTCAATTAATTTTTGCAGTAAATAAATCTCACGAATTAGCATCGCGTAAATCTATATCTATTAAAGAATTAAGTAAAATTCCTTTAATTCTTTTAAAAGAAGATTCGTTGCAATATCAAATCGTTTATGAATACTTCTTAAAGTATAAAATTAAGCCAAATATTAGGTTATTATCAGATCAAATCGCAACTATAAAAGAACTGGTTGTCCATAGTGATATTTGCGCTTTTCTCTTTAATCAAGTAATTAAAGAAGGCGAAGATATTATTGGAATACCAATCGAAGAAAATATTAAATTCGATATCGTAATCGCTTATAAAAAGAACAAAACAATTACTTCAACTACCAAAAAAATCATTGATTTTATTATCAATCATTACAAAAAGATTTAAGAATTTTAGCGGCGCATAAAACATTGTTTAACCATTTAATTTGAATAATATTATGTATATTTTATGTACTAAAAATTAAGCAAAAGTTCATTTTATTTTAAAAATAATGGAGATTTACAGGTTATTCAATCAAAATCTAAAATTATCTGGATTTTTTAACTTTTTAAATCCTCTAACAACCTCTAAAAAAATAAAACCTCTAACAACCTCTAACAACCTCTAAAACTAATATAAGTTTACCATTTATGGCTTAGCCATTTTCTTTTAGTTTAAAAAACGAGCTTACGACTTACACCAATCGTTTAAAAAAGCAAAATAAAATCTAATATAAGAAATATAACAAAAGTAAAATTGGCCTACTCATCATTAAATAGGAAAGATGACAAATAATATGGATATGTTTCTACTTCATTATTAATAGATATATTTTGAGCAGTTAATTTAATCGATTTGTTAATTTTATATTTATTCTTATTTTTTTGTAATGTTTTTTACCCATTCGCCTGTGGCGGTCACTTCATAATCATCTCTTTGTCAGATGGTAGCGGTTTCAGTGGTGCAGATGGCAGCGTCTGATACCAGTATGCACAGGAAGTATAGTCATCGTATCGTGGCCCGGTCCATCCCAGATTGTCCAGCGTCATGCGGAATTTGGTCTCAAAATGAATCGGGTCAGCGATGTGGAAGCG
>CALVRY010000028.1 GCA_944358755.1 uncultured Bacilli bacterium | reverse complement strand
ATGTGAAATAATTCTTTGAATAAATTCATTAGCTTCTTCGGTAATTGTTAAATCAGCTGCGAAGTTTGTATCAAAAACACGATAGAATCCGAGTCTATGTAAAGCAGCAACCATTTTTCCTGTGCAATTTGTGCCAATTGGTTCACCAAATTCTTCACCAATTGCAGCTCTTACTGCAGGAGCGGTTTGAACTATGACATATTTTCCTTCATTAAAGGCTTTATCAAGTTTATCAATCTCGCTTCTTTCCATTAAAGCACCAGTTGGACAAACAAGGGTGCATTGTCCACATTGAATACAAGGCACATTATTGAAACTTCTGTTTTCACTAGGTCCAACAATAGTTTTAAATCCTCTATTTTCAAAACCTAAAATACCGATTCCTTGGGCGTTTTTACATGCTTCAACACAACGACCACAAAGAATACATTTTGAAGTATCTCTAATTAAAGATGGAGATAATTCATCGTAAGTAGATTTGGTTTTTTCACCAACATATTGTTCAGGTCTAGCGCCAACTCTACGAGCAACTTCTAAAAGTTCACATTGTCCATTTTTTCTACATGCTTGACAGTTGTAATAATGGTTTGAAAGGAGAAGTTCAACGCTAGTTCTTCTAGCAATAACCGCTTTAGGATCAACAATTGAAATTCTAATACCTTCTCTAATTGGATAAGCGCAGCTTGGCACAAGTCTTCTTTCGCCTTCAACTTTAACTAGGCAAACTCTGCAACTTGCAACAGAACATTCACCCTTTTTCCAAGTACATAAGTTTGGAATGTTATATCCACAGATTTTAGCTGCTTCTAGAATTGTTAAACCTTCTTCAACAACGTAAGGTTTATTTTCAATAAATATTTGAATCTTTGCCATATTTCTTCACCACCTATTTCTTATAGATTGCACCAAATTTACATGCAGAAATACATGTTCCACACTTAATACATTTATCAAGGTCAATCTTATATGGTTCTTTGCCAACAACTCCAGAAATCGCATTAACTGGACAATTTCTCGCGCAAAGCGAACACTTTTTACATTTATTTGGATCGATATGGAATTCAATAAGTGACTTACAAACTCCAGCATCACACTTCTTATCTTTAACATGTCTAATATAAACATCTTTAAATTTATTTAAGGTTGATAAAACTGGGTTTGGTGCAGTTTGACCAAGTCCACAAAGCGAACCAACTTGAATAGATTCACTTAATGTTTGAAGTTTATCTAAATCTTCCATCGTGGCTTTCCCATCAGTAACTTTTGTTAAAATTTCTAAAAGTCTCTTTGTACCAATTCTACATTGAGAACATTTTCCACAACTTTCATCACAAATAAATTCAAGATAGAATTTAGCAACATCAACCATACAGTTGTCTTCATCCATAACAATTGCGCCACCAGATCCCATCATACTTCCTTTTTCAATTAATGATTCGTATTCAATTGGCGTATCAAGTTCATTCATGGTAAGACATCCGCCAGATGGACCACCTGTTTGAATTGCTTGGAATCTTTTGTCATTAGGAATTCCACCGCCAATATCATAAACAAGCTCTCTAATTGTTGTACCCATTGGAACTTCAACAAGACCAACATTTTTAACTTTTCCACCAAGAGCAAAAACCTTTGTACCTTTACTTCTTTCTGTACCGATTTTTGCATATTCTTTTGCACCAACCCTCATAATATATGGCACATTTGCAAGGGTTTCGACGTTATTGATAATTGTTGGTTTGTCCCACAAACCTTTAACTGCTGGGAATGGAGGTCTAGTTCTAGGCATACCTCTTTTACCTTCAATTGAGTTAAGTAACGCTGTTTCTTCTCCACAAACGAAAGCTCCAGCTCCAAGTCTAATATGGACTCTAAAATTAAATCCGCTTCCAAGAATGTTATCGCCTAAAAGTCCGATTTGTTCAAGTTCTTTAATTGCAATTCTTAATCTATTAACAGCGATAGGATATTCTGCTCTAACATAGAAATATCCATTTTCGGCACCAATTGCATATCCTGCAATCATCATACCTTCGATAACAGCAACAGGGTTTCCTTCAAGAATTGAACGATCCATAAATGCGCCTGGGTCGCCTTCATCGCCATTACAGACTACGTATTTTGTATCGTTAACTGAGTCAAAAGCAAATTTCCATTTTCTTCCGGTAGGGAAACCAGCTCCGCCTCTACCTCTAAGTCCACTATCTAAAATTTCTTGGATGACTTCTTCTCTTTTCATGCTTAAAGCACGAATTAAACCTTTAAATGCATCATATCCAAGAGCTTCATCAATTACTTCTGGGTTGATAGTTCCACAACCATGTAATGCAATTCTTAATTGTTTCTTATAGAAATTAATATCATCTTGTCTTTTGACTTTTTGACCGGTTGAAGGTTCAACATATAAAAGTTCTTCAACGATTTTTCCACCAATAATATCTTCTTCAATAATTTTGGCACAATCAGTTGGTTTAACAGCGTGATATAAAGTATCTTCAGGATAAATCTTAACGAAAGGGCCTTGGGAACAAAAACCAAAGCATCCGACTACATTACAAGTAACTTTATCTTCTAAATGTTTTTCTTTAATTAATTTATTAAAGTTATCAATAATTTCTTGCGAATTTGATGAAAGACAACCTGTTCCACCACAAACAACGATGTGTCTTTTTCCGTCTTTTCCATCAAATTTATTGCTTACACATTCACTACATTTGGCAATTTTATTCTTTAAATCATCTAAAGTTTTAATTTTTGGTTGACTTTCTGCAGGCTTTTCAACTTTTTTAACCATATTATTCCATCTCCTTGTTTCTGTATTCCTCAATTATTTTAGGAACATCACTAAGTTTAACTTTTGGATAAACTTTGCCATTAATACTAATTGCAGGAGCAATACCACAAGCACCAATGCAGCGTAAACCATCAAGTGTAAACAAACCATCTTCTGTGGTTTGACCAGGTTTAATTTTTAACAATTCACCAAATTTATCTAAAACATTTTGTCCGCCTTTAACGTAACAAGCTGTTCCAATACAAACTCCGATAACGTATCTTCCTTTAGGTGTTAAACTGAAAAAAGAATAAAAAGTGACAACACCATAAATATCACTTACAGGTACATTAAGCTCTTGGCTAATTATTTCTTGAACTTCTAAAGGAATATACCCATATTCTTTTTGAACATTGCTTAAAACCAACATGAGAGGACTAGGTTCATCCTTGTACCTCGCACAGATGGATTTAATCATATCCACTGCTACTTTTTGTAATTTCATTAAAATTCTCCTTAATTCTTAAATAATTTTAATTTACTTTGAAAGCGCTTACAATAGACAATTTTATTGTGCTAATTTCAGGTTAATAAAACTATTTTCAAAAATGTTAAAAATCGACAATTTTCATTTTTTCCAGGAAATTTTGAAAAAAGTCCGGAAATTTAATCAAATTTTCTATGAATTTGTATAAAAAGTGTATCTTTTTTTTTTTTTTTTTAGCATTTTTTGAAAAAACATATGTTTTTTTGTTCTTCTTATATACTTTTTTGATGCTTTCTAAATTTTATTAATTTTTCATTAATCAAAAACCAAAAATAACTATTTAATTTAATTTTTGATTTTATAATAAAATTGCAATGAGGCCTTTGAATAAAAAAGAAAGAAGTCTATTTATTACTGATTACATACGCACTTTCACATGGATTTTTATTGTTGTTTGCATATTCTATCTAACCGGATTTTATTATTTTAAGGATTACTTTTTCGCTATATATGTATTTTTCGTTTTAATAGGATTCGCTTTTTCACTGTATTTTCTTTATTACGAAATTAAGGATTTTAAATCGCTCTTAGCAACACAATTAAAAGGCAAAGAACTCATTCCTTTTACCATTTGTTTTTCTTTAATTAACATTTTATTGATTTTTTCACATATTTTCTTCTTTGGTGAACTTTATAATAATTTTGCCTTAACTATCGTATTTGTTTCGTTAATTGCAATTACTTCTATTTATTGTGGATTTTATTATTATCACATCGACAAAAAACTAAAATTCTATTATGAAGAGATTTTTAAAAACTCTTTTATTGCTAATAATATGAATCCAGAAAAACCAAGAAACTCATATTACGATAAAAAATATCAATTAGATAAAGAAATAAGTTCGACTTTACTTTACGAAGTAATCTATTTAATGGGACTCATAAGTGCGGGACTTTCTTCAACATTGTTTGCTCACTTTTACGCACAAGAAACGGAGGAATTATTAGCCTCTATATTTATTTTTCCATTATTAGTTTTCTTGTTTTTTTGTTCCAATTCCTATAACTATTTTCAAAAAGTACCAAAAAATTCAAAAAACATACACTTTTTTAAATATTTACCATGTTTTTTATCAATATTTAGTATTTTTAATGACTCCATTTATTTATGGAAGCTTAGAAAATCCTAATTTTGGTTACACATTTATTTTTATAATAATGATTTTTATAGTAGAAATTCACACATTTTTGTTGGTTACAAATAAAGAAGATGAATTAGTTCCGCTAGCAAAAAAGATCAGGAATTAACCTGACCTTTTTATTAAATGTTTAACAATTAATTATTTACAACAACACGAATGATTGTTTTTATCTTCGCCTTTATCTTTATTTTTAGGATATTTCTTAAAGTATTTTTTAACTAATCCTTTACCATCAGTTCCGCAACCACAATCACTGATTTTTTTACCATTCATTTTCTTCCAAATGAAGTAGCCGATAATAGCTAAAACGATAATGACCAAACAAACAATAATGACAATATCAGCTGTTGTAACAGGAGCTTCATTAACTAAAGAATTTACGAATTTAATCATATTAATTTGTTCCTCCTTGGTTTTCTATTAGATTTTGCTTTCTATGCCATAAAACAAGAAGAACAGCGGCAACAACAATTAAAGGAATGAAGATTCCAAGTGTCCAAACATAATTTCCAACAAGGAAGATCATCATTGAAACGATATAGGAAGTTGCAACCCAGAATAGTAAAGTTGAAGCAAATCTTCCTTTTGGCAATTCGCCTTTAGCAGTAGCAACAGCAGCAAAACAAGGAATTGTTAACATATTGAAAGCAATAAATGCTAAAACTCCGCTTAAAGTAATTCCTGTTGATTGAATCATAAGTTCTGCGGCAGCAAGTCCTTCAACCATTTCTTCCCCTGCTGAGAAAGTTGGGCTTAAAACTAGTGCCATTGTGCCAAGAGTTGAAATAACATTTTCTTTTGCAACTAAACCATTAATTGCAGCAACCGCAAATACCCAACCATAACTACCTAAAGTTGAACCAAATCCAAGTGGAGTGAATATTGGTTGGATGAATTGACCAATGCTTGCAAGAATTGTATTTCCAATCATTGCAATTTGTGTTGGATCTTCGCTTTCAATATCAATAAATTGCCATCCCCAAGTAAAGTGAGATGTGAACCAAATAACAATTGTTGAAAGCAAGATAATTGTGAATGCTTTTTTAACAAAGTGTTTTGTTTTATCCCATAAATGAATCATTAAGGACTTAAATTGAGGTAAGTGATAAGCAGGAAGTTCCATAATAAATGGTGGCACTTTACCTCTTAATGTTGTTTCTCTCATTAAAATAACAGTAATTAAAGCAACTGCCATTCCTAAAACATACATTCCATAAACGATTACATCAGCATAATTAAAACCAACTGGTTCACCAAATATAGAAATTATTCCATAAGCAAAAACCGTTAAAATTGGTGCCTTAGCTCCACAAGAGAAGAAAGGAATAACTCTAATTGTTGAGATTCTTTCTTTATCATCAGCTAAAGTTCTTGTATTAATCATTGCAGGAACTGAACAACCAAAACCCATAATCATAGGCATAAATGCTCTTCCACTTAAACCAAATCTTCTAAATATTCGGTCAAGAATAAAGGCAACACGAGCCATATATCCACTATCTTCTAATATTGCAAAGAAAAGGAATAAAACAAGAATTTGAGGCAAGAAGCCTAAAACTGCAAATAATCCACCAATAATACCATCAGAAACTAGTCCAATTGACCAATTTGAGGCACCAGCAAGCGTTAATCCTTGATTTATTAAATCAGCAATCCAGCCAGTGAGGGCATTAAATGCATTCATTAAAATTACACCAGGAGAATTTATTCCTCCATTTGCAAACATTCCTGCGACATAATCTGGTGCGTCTGCAAAAGATACAACATCAACCGCGCCCATTGCATTTAAATAGAATAAATCTTCACTAAATGTTAAATGGAATATAACAAATAAGATTACAAGAAAAATTGGAATACCTAAAAAACGATTAGTTAAAATTCTATCAATTTTATCAGAACGAGTAAGTTTTACTTCGTTTTCTATGGATTCTGCAGACTTTTTCTTCCAGAATTGCCATTTCCTATTTTTAGCTTTTTCAATTTTAGCTTTTTTCTTTTCTTCTCTTTTTTGTTTTTCAACTTCATCAACAACGATGACATTGTGAAAATATTTTGAGATGTATTTATAACGAGCATCGGCAATTAAAGCTTCAAAATCATCTCCAAAAACATCATCTTTAAATGTGTGTTTATATTCTTCAACCATATGAACAAGTTCAGGATGATTTTGAGTTTCAAGTTCATCAAGTTCGACAAGTTTAACGGCATGAAATAAAGGATTATCGACATTCATTCCTTCAAAAGCAATACGACAATCGTTAATTAAATGAATTAAATTGGTGTCTTCTAAAACAGTTTTACCTTTTCTTTTCTTATTACTTGCCTCGTATGCCTTTTGCATTAATAAATCTAAGTTATCAGATTTTAATGCAGAAATTTCAACTACTGGCACACCAAGTTTTTCTTCAAGTTGATGAAGCAAAACGCTTTCTTTATTTTTTATTAAAAGATCCATCATATTTAAAGCAACAACAACTGGAACATCAATTTCAAGAAGTTGTGTTGTTAAATATAAGTTTCTTTCAAGGTTTGTTGCATCAACAATGTTGATAACACAATCTGGTTTTTCATCCAAAATATAGTTTCTAGAAATAACTTCTTCTGGTGTGTAAGGAGAAAGAGAATAAATACCAGGCAAATCCACAATTGAAATAGGTTCACTTAACTTTTTATAAGTTCCTTCTCTTTTATCAACAGTTACACCAGGCCAGTTGCCAACATAAGCTGTTGATCCTGTTAAATTATTAAATAATGTAGTTTTACCACAGTTTGGATTACCAGCGAGAGCAAAATATTTCATTATTTATCCTCCACTTCCATAACTACTAAGACTGCTTCGTCTTTTCTAAGAGTTAATTCATAGCCTCTAATCGATACTTCTAGTGGATCTCCTAGAGGTGCTTTTTTACGAAGAAAAATTTCGGCGCCAGGCGTAATACCCATATCAAAAAGTCTTCTTCTAACCCTTCCTTCGCCTTCTACTTTAATGACTCGGCCAGTCTCGCCGATTTCAAAGGCACTTAATTTCTTTTGCACAAATTTTTCCTACCTTTCTATTATGCAACTAAGATTTTCATAGCAATATTTCTATCTAAAGCTAATCTGCTGTTTTTAACAAGCAAAATAACGCTACCACTTTCACTAGAAAGAACTTGGATTTTGCTTCCAATTGTAATTCCTAAATTTTCTAAATGTTTTTTGGTTGTTTCATCAACCATAATCTTTAAAACTTTTAGATCAATGTTATGTGGTGCAATAAATATCGGCATAAAAATCTCCTAAGTTAGTTATTCCTAACTCAAAAATATTATAAAACTAAGTTTATTGGTGTCAAATAAAACTATTAATTTTTTTTATTAATCGATGTAATTATCGTCAAAATTAATTACAAGATTATATTTTGAATCGTATTTCTTAATTTCCGCACGAAGTGTTTTTGTAATTGTAAGTTTATTTTCTTTTACTCCAATTGGGATTGCAACATCAAAAATAACATTCGTGTGGGTTGGTCCAGAAACAACTCTTAAATCATGAAAACTTAAATTTTTATCAATGTTTTGCAGGGTTTTTTCAATAATTTCATATAATTTAGGAATTTCTTCAGACTTTGTATCAACAGGATCCATATGAATTGTTAAAAGAATTTTATATTTACTAGAAATCTCTTTTTCGATATTGTCAATTAGATCATGAGATTTAAACATATCTTTATACCCATCAACTTCAACGTGACACATCATAAAAGTTTTTGTTGGTCCATAAGAATGAAACATAACATCGTGAACATCTAAAACTCCATCATAGCTCTTAATATCTTTTACGATTTTTTGAATAAGATTAAAATCTGGCACTTCTCCAATTAATGGTGAAGCGGTTTCTTTTACCATTTTTATTCCACTATAAAGAATAAATAAAGCAACAAGAATAGATATTGAACTATCTAACCACCATAAATCAACAAAGAAATATTGAATGATTGAAGCGATTAAAACAATTGAAGTTGAAATCGCATCATTAAACGAATCTTGGCGGTTTGCTTTTAAAGCAACAGAATTAATTGCTTTACCTAACCCACTATATATAAAGCCTAAAATGAGTTTTAAAACAATAGAAATTCCTAAGATTACAAAAGCCCGAATTGAATAACTTGTTGATGAATCTTGATTAACTAAGGTTAAAACTGAGTTATAAATCAAAAGTCCGGCAACTAAAATGATAATAAAAGAAGTAATCATTCCAGTGATATATTCAATTCTTTGATGCCCATAAGGATGTTCTTTATCTGCATCTTTTCCAGCAAGTTTAAATCCGAGAAGACTTACAATGCTACTTCCAAAATCAGTCATATTATTTAATGCATCAGAAATAATCGACATGGAAGCCGTAAAAATACCTATTAAAAGTTTGATAACAAACAATATCGTGTTAAAAACGATTCCAATTATTGAAGCTAAAACACCATGTTTTTCTCTAACTTTTTCATCTTCAACATTTTGATAATTTTTTATGAATAATTTTCTTAAAAATGTAACCATGTATCTTATTTTATTAATTTTATTTTACTTGTAAATTATAAATCTTGAAATTTTCAGAAAAGAAAAGAAAAAGAGTTGCTAAATTTTAACCAAGCTTAATTTAAACAACTCTTTTTGCAATTTATAGGAAGTAAGGAAATATTATTTCTTAGATGAACCTTCGACTGCTTCTGTCTTTTCTTTTAAATCTTCTTTTAAATTCCAAGAAGCGAAGTCTTTGTCATTTGGTAAAACAAGTCTCCATTCATCAAGTTTATTGATTTTAAAGCTGGCTTTAGCAGAATTAACCTTTAAAATATGTCCGCCTTTTGTTAAATCTTTTGATAAGAAATGAATGTGCCAACCTGGTAAGTTCATACCTTCTACATAATTTGGGCAATATAAACCAATAACATAACCATTTACATCGTGATATTCAAATTCTCTTTGATCACAAGCGACTTTATAAAGTGGTTCATATGGTTTTTCTTGTTTAAAGCAACTTCTAACTCTTACATTGAATTTGCCTTCCATTTTAATAATGTAGAAATAGTTTTTTGAAGGTAGAAGAGATTCAAATTTGCTCTTAAAATCTTCGATTGAATCAAAGCTAATTTCTTTTTCAGGAACTTTTTCATCAAATTTACATGCACAAGCAAATGGGAAAGAATCGTTATCTTTCATTTCTGAAACTTCGCCTGTTGCTCTGCCATTATATGCTTTTCCATTAAAGATAATAGCTTCACCATCAAGTCCATCAAAGGTACCAATACCAGTATCAACGTGTTTTAAAAAGTCTTTAACTTTAACACTTCCTTCATAATCTCCCATCATTAAAGCGTTTAAAGTTGAAACTTGAAATAATTTATTATCTTTCATATTAATAAACCTCCATTTATTTGTTGACTTTCTCTTCTTCTTTATCAGATTTCTCACTTGAGTTTTCATTATTTTGCTCAGGATTTGCAGAGTTTTTGTGTGATTTCAAATGGAAAATCTTTTTATAAAATTCATGATTATGATGATGTGTACGATAATTTCCGTTTTCATCATATACTGCAGCTAAGAGTTCAGGATGTGATCTTTCAAAAACTCTAACAGCATCATCATGATTGTGCTTAAGGTAAGCATTCATTGTCCGCTTTGTGAAGAATGGGGCAAGAATGTTTGTGATAAAGAGAACAAAAGCAAGAATTGCTGTTGCATTTTTTGCAGCATCTGCACCACTTACACCATTAAATGTATAAGTAGCAACCATAGCAGGAATTGATAATGCAACACCAGCTAAAGAACAAGAAGCAACTGATGCATATCCAGGTCTTTTAAGAATAAATCTATCAACGAGATAAGGAATAATCATTGTTACTGCCCAATAGATTACTGTTAATAATAATGCTGCTAAGATAACTTCACCTTGGAATGCATTAACTAAATCAATTGTGGAACCAAATTGGAAACCTAAGAAAGGAAGAATAATAGCATTTCCGCCTTTAAATACATTTCTAATTTTCTGATCCAAATTTCCAAGTAATACACCAAGAAGGAAAGGAATAAGAAGTGAGATAATTTGTAAAATACTTGTTGTGATATCGCTGCTTCCACTTCCCATACAACTTAAGAAGATAAATGGAACTAATGGCATTGAGAAAATCAACATAATTGGAAATGTTCCTTTATCAGAATCATCACCATAAGGTTGAATAATTCCCATGTATAATGCTGCATTTGCTGAAGTTAAACAGCAAGCTAATGTAATTGAATCAATTCCAGCAAAACCATTAACGCCACAGCAAACAAATACAATTGCACAAATTATATAAGCTGGGATTAATCTTGCTAAAATAATCCATATTCCTCTTTTACCAACTTCAATAAAATCTCTTCCGGTAATAGTTGTTCCAGTGCAAAACAACATTAAACCAATAAGAAGCATTTGACCTGTTGAACCAAAGAGATCCTTCATAGGATTTCCTAAATAATTCCATAAAGAAACTCCAAGTCCACAATGAATACAAATTGTTGTTATTATTGCACTAATAACAAGTGGAACAAACATTGTTCCGGCAGGGATTTTATTTAAAAAATCCCATATTTTTACGCCTTTAAATGGCTTTTTCTCTTTCTTTTCGATATCTGCCATAATTTAAACCTTAAAGATTGTGTTCTTTTAAATATTTTTCTCCGAGTTTGTTTTGTAAAAGGATTGCATCTTCGAGTTCTTTAACTCTAACATCACCACTTAAATTGTGGATTGATTCTCCTTTTGCACAACTTGCTACAGCAATTTGGTGAACATCGTTTTCATCACAACCGATTTCTTTTAATGTGATTGGCAAACCAACAGAAACCATGAAATCTCTGACTTGGTTATATTCTTCAACACTTGCATCTTCTAATAAAAGTTGAACAAGTGTTCCATAAGCAACACAATTTCCATGCATTGCTGTCTTTTTGTTTAAAGAAGTAACACCATTATAGAAAGAGTGTGAAACACATAAGCCGCCGTTATCTGCTCCAACACCACTTAAATATGTATTAGCTTCAATAATTGAATCGAGTTGTGGTGTGACTAAGTGATTTTCAACTGCTTCTAATGCTTTTGCGCCATCTTTTAATAAAGTTTCAAAACAAAGCTTGCAAAGCGCCATTGAAGAAAGTGTGATACCTCCATTTTCAAGTGATAATGAATGTGTTTTATAACATGCTCTTGCTTCAAAGTATGTACCTAAAGCGTCGCCCATTCCAGCAATTAAGAATTTTGCAGGTGCATTAGCAATAACTCTACTATCAACTAAAACAAAATCTGGGTTATTTGGATAGAATAAATAACTATTGAATGAATGATCATCATTATAAATAACGCTTAATCCTGTACATGGTGCATCGGTTGCACAAACTGTAGGGATAATAGCAATTCTTTTTCCTTCATAATATGCTGTTGCTTTTGCTGTATCGATAGCACTACCTCCGCCAACACCTACAACAACATTAATTTTGTCTTCTTTGACAATCTTTCTCATTTTTTCGATTTCGCCAACTGATGAAATTCCGCCAAAGACTTCATATCTTCTATAAGTTTTACTTCCACCAAATGACTTTTCGATTAAATCTTTTGTTTGTTCATAGCCACTATGAGAACAAATAAAAAGAAATCTCTTTCCAAAATCTTTACAATTTTCGTAAAAATATTCGAGTGCTCCTTCTCCTTGAATATATTTGAGTGGAGCTCTCATGAGTAATAAATCTTTCATAAATTTTCCTCCGCTACTCATCTAGCACCAAAATTTTAAAATTATTATTCTTGAAAACAATGTAATCAAAATATAATATTTAACTCGGAAATTGTGCTGTGAGACCAATTATGGAAAATATCTACGAAGAAACCTTTAAAATATTCATAAAATCTAAAAATTTAAATGATATTATTGCCGGCATCTATTCATTAATAAAAAATCCGGTTGCTGTTATTAACAACGATTATCAACTTGTAGCTTATCATTCGCCATTTCTTTTTGAAGACGAAACGCGGAATGAATCGATTAGAATGGGTTATCTTAATTACCAGACATATAAAAAAATTAGAGAATCGTTATCGATAGAAGAAAATTATAAAATTGTTTCAAACCTATCTTCAAATAGAAGATTAATAGCTAATATTAAAAACGAAAATGGTGCTTTTGCAGGGTTTTTAATTATTTTAGAAGTCGAAACTAAACTAGAAAATTTATCTAATGATTTTATTACTATCTTATCTAAATTAATTAACAAATATCTTTCAGATCAAAATTTTGCTAAAACAAACGATGATTTAAATTCGTTTTTATCATCAACATTAAACAAGACTTTTACAGATAAAACAATTTTTCTTCAAAAAACTAAAGAACTAAAAATAGATTTAAAAAATTATTTTTACTTATTGATTTTAAATTTCAATGAGCAGTTTAATGAAAAAACAAAATTAGAAACAGAAAATTTTTTTAAATCATTATTAAATTATTGTGTTATCGCCACAACGTATCAT
>CALVRY010000027.1 GCA_944358755.1 uncultured Bacilli bacterium | reverse complement strand
GGAATTTCTATCGCATTTTATGCGATTTTTATTCTTAGTGGTGCCTTAATTGTTTTTGCACTTTGTGATCATTTAATTTACAAATATTATGGAAAACATGGCCTTACGACAACTTGCTTTTTAATTGCTTTCCCTATGGGACTAATTGGTGCACGTTTATGGTATGTTGTCCTTGATATTTCTAAACTCGGCAATGCATCGCACTTTATTCAAAACCCAATTTCAATTCTTTATTTTAATGAAGGCGGACTTGGAATTATGGGTGGAGCAATTCTTGGAATTATATCTGGTGTTGGAGTAATGCTTTATTTTAAATATTTAAAGAAAAATCCAGATTATACTAAGATGAGTTATCTTAGACTGGCTGATTTTATTGTGCCAGCAATTCTTATTGCTCAAGCTATTGGAAGATTTGGCAATTTCTTTAATGCCGAAGTTCATGGAAATGCAATCCCTTTATCTTCACTTTCATGGATGCCAACCTTTATGAGACTTAATTATCAATTTAATTATGCAACTCAAATTAGTGATTCAACTATGGCATATCTTCCATTATCAACAATTGAAACAATCACCAATTTACTTGGTTATTGCATAATTTATTTTGGAATCGTTAAAGGACTTGGAAAATATCATGCTCCAGGAAGTGCGGTTGGATGGTATCTTGTCTGGTATGGAGCAACCAGAGCTTTCCTTGAGCCATTAAGATATGGTGAATTTGAATATGAAGCTAGTGTTCAAACCTCTTACGTTATGATTGGTGGAGGCTTAGCGCTTGTTGCTTTCTTTATCGCTTTTAAAATTTTACAAGAAAAGAAATTGCGGATATTTAAAAATTCTACATTTAAAGATGAAATTCTTGTAAATGAAGAAAAAACTAATAAAGAACTTATTAGAAATGCTTCAATTCTTGGTGCAGTTTTATTAATTCTTATCATTTTAATCACAATTTTCTTTAATATATGGTAAAACTTTTAATTTTTGATATGGACGGCACTTTAATTGATACAGATGAAGTGCTTTATAAAACATGGAGAGAATTATTTGAATTATATAAATCTAAAGATTATAAGATAGAACGCGAACTTATTCGCACTTTTAGTGGACCACCAATTGAAGATTCAATTGCACGTGCTTTTCCTGAAAAAGATCCACATTTTATTTTAAGTGAGTATCGCAAAAGAACTGCGAAATATTACGACACAGATTTAAAATTTTTTGATAATGAAAAAGAAGTTTTAAATAAACTTAAGAAAGATGGATATATTTTAACGATTGCAACGAGCAAGAATCGTCCAATGACAGTAAAGAGTTTAAAAGTTTTTGGTGTTTATGATTTATTTTCAGATATGATAACTTCTAGTGAAGACGTAGCGCATAAACCTAATCCAGACTCTCTTTTGTTATTAATGGATAAATTTAATGCAAAAAAGGAAGAAACTTTAATGATTGGCGATACGAGTTTTGATGCTCTTGCTGCAAGAAATGCGGGCGTTAAATCTATTTTGTTAAAACTTTGTCCAAGAACATATGAAAAAGATAAAATGCCTGATTATTTTGTTTCTTCGTACTCTGAACTTTACAATTTAATAAAAATATTTTAAAAAGAATAAAAAACTTTAAAAATTTTAAAAAAATTATTTATTAAAAAAACATGATATTTATCGCAAAAATTTAATTTTTAAAAAAATATTTTAAAAAAAATAAAAATTTTTTTAACATTTTTCGAATTGACCTCCTTCGTATTATATGAAAGGAGGTTTTTAAATGTTAGAAGTAAGAGAAGTATCTAAATCTTTTCCGATTGGAGAAAACAGGTTTGAACCAGTTTTAAATAACGTATCTTTTACTTTGCCTGACAATGGTTTCTATTTTATTGTTGGTAAAAGTGGGTGTGGCAAATCCACTTTATTGAACATATTAATGGGGTTGATGAAACCAGACTCTGGTGAAGTATATGTTGACGGAGAAAATGTAACCAATTTTACTAAGGACAGGGAAAATGAGTATTTAAGAGACGATATTGGTATAATCTTTCAACATTACAATCTTTTTGAAGACTTAAGTGTAAAAGATAATTTAGAAATTGCTATATCAATAAAAGGGATAATTGATCGTAGTAATCTCGACACTTTGCTTTTAAGATACGATTTATATGATAAGCTGGATCAAAAAGTTTCAACATTAAGCGGAGGCGAAAAGCAAAGATTAGCACTAATCAGAGCTTTAATTTCTTCGCCTAAAATTCTTTTTTGCGATGAACCAACTGGAGCTTTGGATAACGAAAATGGATTAAAATTAATGGAGGATTTAAGGAAAGTAAGTAGGCAAATATTAGTTGTTTGTGTTACACATAACAAAAAGTTATTCGAGAAATACAATGATGGCTATGTATTATTAAAAGAAGGTTGCCAAAGCTCATTTATAAAAGAACAAAAACCAACTAACAAATTAAACTATGAAAAAGAAAATAAAAGGACAGGCAACAGACTTTTTTCTCCCCTCATAAAGAAAAATATTGTTAAAAATATCAGAACTAACGTTATCAATAGTATTTGTGCCGCTTTTTCTATTTTCTCAATGATTTTATCTTTATTTTTCAATAGTGGAATCAATCAAACGAAAGAATTTTTGTTAAAAACTTATGCTGATAACAACACATATGTTGTTTCAAAAGTAAAAGAAGAAGAGATTAAAGATTCACTGATTTCTTTAGTTAAAAATATCAAACCTAATTACAATGAGATTCAAACTTTGACTAATGAAATAGGAGATTGCTTAATATTCGACGATTTTACTTATTTTTTAAGTGGTACTAGAAAATTAGTAATCGGCGAAAACACTTTAACAGATTTTACTTTAAAACCTTACTTTAACAAAACTCATGCAGTAGAGGATATTAGTGTAAATGATAGTTTTATCGAATTATTTAAAAAAGAATTCAATTTTACACCTCAAATCGGAACAAATTTTGAACTTCAACTCTCGAAAGAGCATGTTTATTACAATGAGAATAATAATGAAAACGTCGTTGAAAACTTCAATGTTTCGTTAGACATTTCATTAAGGGAAATTAAGGATGAATTTGGATATTTAACGAGTCCAACTTTATATTATTCTCCTCTTTTGATGGAAAAAGTTTTGAAAGAAACCGAAGCAATCAAAACAACTGCTATAAGTAAAGAAAAAACCTCCTTTTATGATTTATTAGAAAAAGCCGATAATAATGAAGCTATAACAAATTATGCCTATAACATTATTACGTTAAGCGAAGAAAGTAACGAAAATTTAATTAAGCTTTCTAAAGATAATAATTTCAATGGATTTAACATTTCTAACAATTCTCAAACGATTGTTAATTCTTTTATGGACTTAAGTAATTCTGTGTTTCTCGGAATCAATATTTTTATCTTTTTAGCGATTATAACATCTCTATTTATTTCAGCTTTTTTAAGTTATTCATCAAGCATCAGATGTAGAAAAGAATCGGCTATTTTGACAGTTTTAGGCGCAAAAGACAAGGATATTTTGAAAATTTATTTAAAAGAAGAAATGATTTTTACTTTTTTTGGTCTTCTTTTTGGTATATTTGCTTGCTTTGTTTTTACTCCTTTGTTGAATAATTTTTTACAAAATTTTTTCGTGGTACCAACTGTGATTAATCTAAATATTATAACTATATTATTCATTTTCATTTTGTTGATAACTTTAAATTTTTCATTAAACTTATTAACTTTGAAATTCCAAAAAAGAAAGAATGTTTGTGAGGAGTTAAAAGAAGAATGAAGATAGAAGTTTCAAATTTATCAAAAAAATATAGTAAATGTGTTATTTTCGAAAATTTTAATTACTCATTTCAAGAGAAGAAGTTTTATTCGATTGTTGGAGAAAGTGGTTGCGGGAAGTCGACTCTCCTAAAAATTTTGTCATTACAAGATTTAGAATTTGATGGTGAAATTAAGTGTGATTCTGTTTCTTATAAAAAAATGAGTAAAAGGGAGCAGAATGATTTCAGACTTAAAAATTTTGGCTTTGTTTTTCAAAATTTCAGCTTATTTGAGGAAGACACAGTTTCAAACAATATTCGAATTGTTTTAGATGGAATTGTTAACGAAAAAGAAGAAGTCAAATTGAAAAGACTTGAGGAGATACTTCAATTATTAGAAATTTCTTGTTTAAAAGACTCTTTTGTGAGAGATTTGAGTGGTGGAGAAAAACAGCGAGTAGCAATAGCAAGAGCTTTGGTTTCATCACCAGAAATCATATTTTGTGACGAACCAACCGGATGTTTAGATGAAGTTAACACTAAAAATGTATTTGAAATTCTAAAAGCAATTTCTTCATATACCACCGTTGTTTTAGTAACGCATGATCGAGAAAATGCTGAAAAATATTCAGATGAAATTCTTGAGTTTAATCGTGAAAACATTCGCCAAATTTTTCACGCAAAAGAAAAAAGTATAGAAAAAATGCAAATTATGCAATTAAATAAGAAAAAAAGGGAAGGAATTTTAAGCCAAAAATTTATTTTTGCTCATTTTAAAAATTTAGGAAGAAATAGGAGAATAAGAAATCTGATTAAAAATTTACTATTTTCGCTTTCGTTAATTTCTTGTGGATTAGCTATTACTTTAACTAGTAGTTTAAATGACTCAATTTCATCTTCTTTTAGTTCTATAGTTAGTGCTAATGAAGTAGTTCTTACGAAAAAGAATTCGACAAACGAACTTTATGATTATTATTCTGCACCTAATAGTGCTATTCAAAATTTAATTGCTCATTATCCAAAAGATATTACTAGGTTTGGCGTAAACTATATTGTTGATTTTGAGAATTATTTTATAGATGAAAATACTTTATATTCAGTCAATAAAACGCTCAAAAATGAAATTAGTGGTTTCACAGCAAGGCATTTTAACGAATTTATATATTTAGAAGAAGATAATTCATATGAAATTTATCCAAAGTTAGAAACGCCTTTAAAAGATGATGAGATTATAATCTCTATAACTTTTGATCAAATGAAAAGTATGTGCTTGGAATTACAAATACTAAGAGATTTTGAATCACTCGGAAATTATTTAAAAGAAAATAACTATTTTGTATCCTTGGAACTTGCTAATTATTCTTGGCAATACACCGATGAACAGCTTTTTAAAGTAAAAGGTGTTATTTTTGATAACAAAAATCGTGTTTATCACACTAACACTTTATTTAATGAAATTTTGTTTGAGGAACAAATGAGGTTTCCGACTTCAAATCGCCCAAATAAAATAGAAGAATATCCTTGGATGTTTAAAAAAGTTTATTATGTTGAAACTAGAGAATTTCAAAATATTTTACTTAATAAACTTTTTTATGATGAAAGATATAAAGATTACATTTTTGAAATTGACTCAACGGAATATAGGCCTTTAACGTATGAACAAAGGAATAATAAAAATTATATTTACGTTTTTAACGCTTTTAAAGATTCGGTTGATGTAGAAATGGTCGAAATTGCAAAAGAAAACGGACTAAATTTTAAAAATTATTATTATTCGACCAATGCAGGATATTTTAATAATGGAACTTCTATTTTTACGGGGTTTAATAATCCGACATTTTTCTCTTTAAACGTAGATGATTTAAATCAAATTATTGATGCTTATTCAAGAGTTAATGTTGAAGAAATTTATAATATTGAAACTCCAAAAAATGTTGTGAATGGATTTGCTTTAAATCCTAACTCTAATAATCTTAAATTTAAAACTACTGATGAACCGCTTTCAATCAAAGAAATTATAATTAGTGGGGGTTTTGCAGGGATTTTGAATAAAAATAATATTAAAAATTCTGAAATTTATGCAACAATGCTGGTAAGCAGTGAGCTAAATGGTGGGGTTTTAGATACTACTTTCAGCACCATAAAACTTACAATAAAAGATGTCATTGAAGAAGATAAAAGTGTTTCGATTTATCAAAATAAGGATTATACAATTTCGCTTTTTCGAGATCTTTTTAAAATCTCATCGTTCAGACTAATACCAAACTCAATCATTTTTGAAACAGAGGAAAAAGTAGATGAAAAAAGCTTAGAAAAGTTAAATGATCTATTTGCGGATTACGAATTTAAAAATCCGATGTTAGAAATCGAAAATAGTATTGAAGAATCAACAAGATTTTTAACTTATATTCTTTACGCGTTTTCATTAGTTAGTGTTATAAGTTCGATAATTTTAAGTTTAATAATTTCATACATAAATGCTCTTGAAGAAGTAAATGAAATTAAATTGTTGAAAACTCTAGGCTTTAATAATTTTGAAATTCTTAAAATGTTCTTTTGTGACAACTTTTTACAGTCAGGAATTTGCATTTTGACTTCTTTAGTAAGTCTAATCTTCATTAATTTTTTTGTAAGCAAAGCTGTTGGCAACATGATTGGGCTAGGTAATATCAACGTTTTTTCGCCACTTGCTGTAATTTCAATTTTCCTTGTCGCTGGTTTTATTATCCTAGTTTCAACAACTTCAGTGAATAAAGTATTGAAAAAGGCAAACTAGTATTTGGAAATTTCATTAAAACATTAGTTTTAATGATTTTTTTGAAATATTACTATATAATATCAACGATTTAGGAGTATTTATTTTATGGGTTTAAAAGCTGGAATTGTTGGTTTACCAAATGTTGGGAAGTCAACTTTATTTAACGCAATCACAAATAGTAATGTCGAAGCAGCAAATTATCCATTCGCAACTATTAATCCAAATGTTGGAACTGTAATCGTCCCTGATGAAAGGGTAGAAAATTTAGTTAAAATTTTTAATCCAAAGAAAACTATTTATTCAACTTTTGAATTTTGTGACATTGCAGGTCTTGTTAAAGGCGCAAGCAAGGGTGAAGGTTTAGGAAATCAATTTTTATCACATATTAGAGAAACTGATGCAATCATTGAAGTTGTTAGATGTTTTGAAAATCCTGAAATTATTCATGTTGAAAATACAGTTGATCCGATTAGAGATATTGAAATTATTAATCTCGAACTTGTAATGGCTGATTTAGAAAGTTGTCAAAATAGACTTTCAAAAATTGAAAACAAAGCACGAATTTCGAAAGACAAAGAAGCACTCTATGAAGTAAATGTTTTAAATAGAGCAAAATTACTTTTACAAGAAGGCAAAGCCTTAAGAGGCATGAGTTTAAGTGAAGAAGAAACTAAAATTATGAAAAATTTTAATTTCTTAACTTTAAAACCAATTATTTATGTAGCTAACGTTGCAGATTCAGATTTATCAAATCTTGAAAATTGCAAATTTTATAACGAAGTTAAAGAATATGCGGAAAAAGAAAATGCACAAGCGATTGCAGTAAGCTGCGAAATTGAAGCTGAACTCTCTAAATATTCAAAAGAAGAAAAAGCTGAATTTTTAAAAACACTTGGAGTTGAGATGAGTGGGCTGGATCAACTTGCTAAAAGTGCCTATAAATTATTAAATTTGTCAACATTTTTCACAGTTGGTGCGGATGAAGTCAGAGCATGGACGTTTAAAAATGGTATGACCGCTCCAGATTGTGCCGGAATCATTCATACAGATTTCAAAAAAGGCTTTATTAAAGCGGAAGTATATACTTATCAAGATATTATGGAATATAAAAGTGAATCCGCTTTAAAAGAAGCAGGAAAATTAAGAGTTGAAGGAAAAGATTATGTAGCTAAAGATGGATATATTTTCTTCTTTAGATTCAATGTTTAATTATGAAAGTTGGTTTTAGTAAAGATATACATGTTTTAAAAAAGGGTATTCCTTTAATTCTTGGTGGAGTAAATGTGCCAAGTGAATATGGTTTAGAAAGCCATAGCGATGGAGATTGTCTTATTCATGCAATTGTTGAATCAATATTTGGTGCACTTAATGTTGGTGATTTAGGGAAACATTTTCCACCAAATGATGATAAATATAAAAACATAAGTTCGTTGTATTTTTTAAAATATAGTAAAGATCTGCTTAAACAAAAAAAGTATAAAATTGTAAATATTGATGCATTTATTTCTTGCGAAAAGCCTAAATTGAAAGGTTTTTTGGAAGAAATGAAGGAAAAAATTTCCGAAAATTTGGGAATTGAAGTTGAACAAATTTCCTTAAAAGCTGGCACCAATGAAGGAGTCGGACCAGTCGGAAAAATGGAAGCAATTGAAGCTTATTCAATTGTGCTTATAGATGAGGTGATGTAGTTATGGAAAAGAAAGTTAGAGTAAGATATGCTCCTTCTCCAACCGGATATTTACATATCGGTGGAGCTCGTAGCGCTTTATTTAATTATTTATATGCAAAAAAATATAATGGGGATTTTGTTTTTAGAATTGAAGACACTGATATTGAAAGAAATATTCCAGGCGCTGAAGAAAGTCAGCTTCATGATTTGATTTGGCTCGGAATTATTCCTGATGAATCTCCAGAAAAACCTAATCCAAAATACGCGCCATATAGACAAATGGAAAAATTAGACATTTATAAAAAGTATGCTCAAAAGCTTGTTGATATGGGTGTTGCTTATGAATGTTATTGCACAGAAGATGAACTTGCTGAAATGAAAGAAGAACAACTTTCTCGTGGTGTTAAATCGTTTAAATACAATAGACATTGTTTAAATTTAACTCCTGAAGAGAAAGAAAAATACAAAAAAGAAGGAAGAAAACCTACTATTAGACTAAAAATGATGGAAAATCATGAATTCAAATTTCATGATTTGGTTAGAGGAGATGTTTCATTTAATAGCAATGATATTGGTGATTTTGTAATTATGAAATCAAATGGTATTCCAACTTACAACTTTGCTGTTGTTGTTGATGACCATTTAATGGAAATTACCCATGTTTTAAGAGGTGAAGAACACCTTTCAAACACTCCAAAACAATTACAAATTTATGAATATTTCGGATGGGAACCACCTCAATTTGGGCACATGACAATTATTGTTAATCCAAATGGTAAAAAACTTTCTAAAAGAGACCACAATATTTTGCAATTTATGTCTCAATATAAAGAACTTGGTTATCTTCCTGAAGCAATCTTTAATTTCTTGTTCTTACTTGGTTGGACTAGTGAAAATAATCAAGAAATTTTTACTAAAGAAGAAGCGATTAAATCATTTGATCCTGCTAGACTTAGTTCTTCACCATCAATGTTTGATAACAAGAGACTTTTATGGACAAATAGTTATTACATTAAACATTTAAATGATGAAGAATATTTTGACTTCATTCTTCCATTTATGAAAAAAGTTGAATTCTTTGCTAAAAAGAATGAAGAAGAACTCAAGAAGATTTCTTTAATCTTCAAACAAGAAATCAGAAATGGGCAAGAAATCGTCGATTTATTGAACGAAATTGTCGTTAAAAAAGAAAATCTTGGCGAAGAAGAAACAGCTATTCTAGACAAGCCAAGTTCTTCAATAGTAATTGAGGTTTTCAAAAAATCCCTGCAAAACCTTGACGAAATTAACGAAATGAATGTTAAAAATCTTTTCAAACAAGTACAAAGCGCAACTGGAATTAAAGGAAAAGATTTATATATGCCAATTCGTATTAAATTAACTGGAGTAATGCATGGCATCGAAATGTTTAATATTATTGATATTTTAGGCAAAGAAGAGTCGCTTTCAAGACTTTAATATTGAGTAGTATTTTATAACTTAATTATTTATAATTTATAACGCGAGAGGAAATTAACATGGCAGAAAATTATAGAAATGAATCAATGGTTGATGTTGCTTATTCTTACTTGAAAGAAGTAAACAAAATCACAAAATTTGCTGAATTATTTGACGCAGTCTGCGAAAGAATTGGTTTAAGCGTAGAACAAAAAGAAGAATTAATTTCAACTTTTTATACAAACTTATCTCTTGATGGAAGATTCGTTACATTAGGTGATAACGAATGGGATTTAAGAATCAACCAAACATATGATAAAGTTCATATTGATATGAACGATGTTTATAGCGATATCGAAGAAGAAACTAAAGCTAATACTGACCTTGAAGAATACGATAAGGAAGAAATTGAAGCTGAAGGTTTAAAGGACGATGATTCTGACGAAGATGACGATGATCGTTCCGATGATTACGACAATCCATCTAAATTAGATTAATTTAGATGTTTATAAAAAAATTTAGGAGGATTAAAAAATGGCATTGGTAAGTGCTACCGAAATGATCAACAAAGCTCACGCTGGTCATTATGCAATCGCAGCTTTTAACATCAACAATCTTGAATGGACAAAAGCTATTTTAGAAGCAGTAGAAGAAACAAAAACTCCAGTTATCTTGGAAGTTTCTGAAGGTGCTGCAAAATATATGTGTGGTTATAAAACTGTCGCAACAATGGTAAAGAATATTTATGAAGCTTTACACATTACCGTTCCAGTTGCATTACACCTTGACCATGGTTCATATGATGGTGCAAAAGCATGTATTGAAGCAGGTTTTACAAGCGTAATGTTTGATGGTTCACACTATCCATTTGAAGAAAACTTAGCAAAAAGTAAAGAATTAATCGCTCTTGCTCATTCAAAAGGTTTATCAATTGAATGTGAAGTTGGCGGAATCGGTGGAAGTGAAGACGGTGTTACTTCAGCTGGTGAAAAAGCTGATCCAGAAGAATGTAGAATTATTGCTGAACTCGGCGTTGATTTCTTAGCAGCTGGCATCGGAAATATTCATGGTATTTATCCAGCAGATTGGAAAGGTCTTGATTTTGACGTTTTAAAGAAAATTCAAGAAACAACTAACGGCAAACCATTAGTTTTACATGGTGGCACAGGCATTCCTTACGACATGGTTAGACAAGCAATTACACTTGGTGTTAGTAAAGTCAATGTCAACACAGAACTTCAATTAGTATTTGCTGATGCTACAAGAAAATATATCGAAGCTGGTAAAGACTTAGATAAAGATAAAAAAGGTTTTGATCCAAGAAAATTGTTAAAGCCAGGCTCTGAAGCAATTAAAGCAAAAGTAATCGAAATTGTTAAAAACTTTGGCTCTTACGGAAAAGCAGCTGAATAAAATTAAAAATTAAGTCCTGCTGACGCAGGACTTTTTTGGCGGAGGAAATATGTATCAAGAAGAATTAAAAAGAATGATTGAAGCTTCTAAATTAGCTAGCGATAATATTATGAAATATTACCGTTCAGGTTTTCATACTATTCTAAAAGAAGATAATTCGCCAGTTACTGAAGCTGATAAAACAAGTGATGTTTTAATTAGAGATTATCTTTCTAAGTATTTCCCAACATATGCTTTTTTAACTGAAGAAAGCAAGGACGATAAATCTCGTTTATTAAATGATTATGTTTTTATTGTTGATCCATTAGATGGAACTGAAGATTTTATCCATAAAGATGATGAATTTACAGTAAATATTGCACTTTGTTATAAACATGAAATAGTTGTTGGAGTAATTGCAGTGCCGGCCACTGGAGATATTTATTACGCAGTTAAAAATGAGGGTGCTTTTAAGTTTTCACGTGAAAACTTAGCTGAAAAAATCCATGTCTCAGATAAAACAAATAATTTAACTTGTTTAAGAAGTGTGCATCATTTTGCTGATATAGAAAAAGAGACAATTGAAAAACATAAAGATAAAATAACAAATGTAGTTAAAAAAGGAAGCAGTTTAAAAGCATGTTTAATTGCTGAGGGGAAGGCTGAAATTTCATATCGATTAACTCAAGGCACAAAAGAGCGGGATACCGCTGCTTTTGACATAATTGTAAGAGAAAGTGGCGGATTTGTGGTGAAATTAGATAAAACACAAATGAAATATAATCGAGAAGAAGTTAGAAATTTAGAACCTTACATCATCGTAAATAAATTAGAAAACCTATTGATTTAGCTTCTTTTCAAAATTTTAGGATCGAAAAACATATTTTTTATAATACAAATGACTCTTTTATAAAATATTTTGTAATTTGAATAGACGCAATATATATTTAAGAATCTCAATTAACGAATTTAAAAAGCCGATCACTATTGACCGGCTTTTTTCATTGCTTCTTGAACAGCCGCTTTATCACTTGCAAGTCGTACAGCGATAACGCCAGGAACCTCTTCCATAAGGATAACTTCAATTCCTTCTTCAATATCATTATTAATAAGAGCGCAACCTTCACAAGCTCCGTGGATATTAACGTAAACTATTCCATTTTCGTATGAATCAAAAGTTACATCTCCACCATCTCTTTGAAGGAATGGTCGAACCTTATCTAAAGTCTTTTTAATTAATTTAATCGTCTCTTCGTTTTCCATAAATTTTCACCGTGAATAATAATATTAGTTCTAATTTCAAAAATAAAGTAAAATACTCAAAAATTTAATTGGTAAATAGTATTTATATTCTTTATATGCACTATTTATATTGTTTTAAAGAACGAAATTCTATATATTTTTTGTATGGATAAAATTAAAGCAATATTTTTTGATTTTGATTGGACTTTATTCGATCATCAAATTAGAGATTTCAATAAATTAGGGCTAGAAGCTATAAATAAAGCTCATGAAAAAGGAATAAAATTAATAATTAATTCGGCTAGGTCTTATTATTCTTTAAAAGGTTTGCGCACTTTTGAAAAGATAAAATTTGATGGCTTTGTAACAAGCAATGGTGGTTCTTGTATACTTGATGGCAAAACACTTTATGCTGATTTTTATAAAAAAGAAGTGAGTGATAAAGTGCTTAAATTTTTGAATGAACATAACTTAAGTTATAATTTGATTTGTCAATTTAACACTTTTATAAAAGTTACTGACGAGAAAATTGTAAAAGATTTTTATAGTGTTTTTTATGAACCATTCCCATTGGACATTAAAGAGTATAAAGATGAAGAAATACTTGCTTTCCAAGTGTTTATTACTGAAGAAAATGATGCTGAGTTAAAAGAACTAATTAACAGTTTAAAACTTCGCTATGATAGGTTTGCTGAAAATAATGTTGAAATAAGCCCAATTGAATTCCTTAAAAGTAAAGGCATTGAAACTATCTTTAATCATTTAAATATTAAAAAAGAAGAAGGCATGGCTTTTGGTGATGATTTAAATGATATTTCAATGTTTAAAATTGTTAAGTATGGAATTTGTATGGGTAACGGAAAAGACGAAGCGAAAAAAGAAGCTTTTTATGTTACTGATAGAATTGAGGAAAACGGTATTTATAATGCACTTAAAAAATTTGAAATTATATA